>JBQCCH010000529.1:0-4543 GCA_051962375.1 Tepidisphaeraceae bacterium | reverse complement strand
CGCGCTGTGCTGCGGGCTGCGGCGGCGGTGGCTGCTCGCCGGCGCGTTCATCGGCTGCGGCGCGATGCTGAAGGGCCAATTGCTGATGGCCGCCTGGGCGCTGCCGATCTGGGCGCTGCTTCTGGGCGATTGGCGCGGCGCACTCCGCTTCTGCCTGGGCGCGGCCGCCGCTTTGCTGTTGATCGGGGCCGTCTGGGAATTGAGTATCTACCTGCCGGGGCCCGGCGGATTCGATCGCTACGTCGCCGCCGGGAACGCCGGCCCGCTGCGCCGTGTCGATTGGCCGGCGCTGGTTTGGGTCATGGTCTGGGTCTGCGGCGCCATCGCCCTGCCGCGACGCTTCTCGATGACGGCCCTTTGCCTGGCGCTGGTCATCGGCCTGGGATCGACCTATTGGCTGTTCAACGCATCCCCCAACTGGTTCATCAGCGGCATCGTAGTAGGGACATGGCACTATCCGGCGATGTGCCTCGGCAGCGTCTCCAATTTGCCGGCGCTGCTCGCGGCACGCTTCGGGTGGAACGACCCGATGACCGTGCTGTTCGATCTGGGGTCGACCGATCCCAACGTGTTTCCCTATGGCCCGCTCCCCATCACGCTGCGGACGCTGCTCCTGGCGATTTTCTTTTTGACCAGCGCCTGGTGCATCGTCTGGGCCGCCTACCGCACACGCCGGCGCGACCCGCGCCTGCTGCTGGCGATCTGCCTGCCCTGGCTCCTTTTTTACACGGTGCCGGCCCAGGTGCATGAGCGATACCTGATCTTTTTCAGCGCCTGCACCGGCGCATTTATCGCCTGCGGCCCGCGCTGGGTGTGGCTGGGCACGGCGACGACCCTGATCGGGCTGGCGAACACGATGCGCGATTCCTTCGGCGATTCCGGCACGCCGCCCTGGGGCCCGAGCCATCCCGGCCATTCGTTTTGGACGGTCGTCTGCTATGTCATCGACGGGCTGCAGCCGGGGCTGGGGTGGATGGTGATGTTGATCGCCGCGATCCTGCTCTACGCGATCGCCTCGCCGCGCCCGGCGGATGCGCCCTGAGCACGGCGGCAAACGCCCTGATACAGCACAAAAAGAAAGGCCGGCGATTTTCATCGTCGGCCCTTCCGGTTTTATTCTGCTGTCGCGTGGGATTACCCGCCGCGGAGCAGGCTCAGCACGGCCTGCGGGGCCGAGTTGGCTTGGGAGAGCACCGACGTATTCGCCTGGACGAGGATCTGCGCCCGCGTGAGCGCCGCCGTTTCCGAAGCGAAGTCCGCGTCGCGAATGTCGCTTTCGCTGGCGGTCACGTTTTCCAGTGCGACGTTCAGGCTGTTGATGTTGGTTTCGAGCACGTTCTTCTGCAGCGCGCCGAGTCGGCCGCGAAGCGTGGCCACCTGCTTGACGGCTTCGGTGATGATCTTCTGCGCCTGGGTGGTGTTGCCGCCCACCAGCGAGTTGTCACCGCCCGAACCGATGCTCGACAGATAACCCGTAACGCGATCGCCGAGCTTGGTGGTGTTCACCGAGCCGATGCCGATCTGGATTTGTCCCTGCCGCTCGACTTTGGAGCCGATCTGGAACTTCGCCCCGCCGCCGGTGATGGCAAAGCTCGTGCCGGCCTGGTCGGGCTTGTTGAACTTCGAATCGAGCGTCATCGCGATATCCAGATCGCCCGAGCGGACCGAAGCGGTCAGCCCGTCGACGCTGGCGGTTTGGCCGTTGATGTTGACCTTGGCGTCGGCGCCGAAGTCCTTGCCGTCAACGAAGGTGCCCTTGAGCGCCTTGAGGCTGACGAACTTGTCCGAGCCGTAGTCGGTGCTGTTGAACGACACCCCGCCCGCGGAGGCGGTCGCGCTGACGCCGGTGGAATCCTTCAATTGGTTGACGGCGAACGCCACCGCGCTGTTGGCGGTGTTGGCGCCGAACGAAAGCTGCTCGGTGCCGTCGGCGCCGGCGATTTCGATCGTCGTCGCGGCGCTGCCGGTGGACGCACCGGTGAACTGCAGGTGGCCGGTCTGGGCGCTGGCGGTCACTTCAACGGTGATCGTTTGCGAGCCGTTGTCCGGCAGCTTGGCGGCGTTGATCTGCAGCGAGTCGATCGCCGTGCTGGCGACGCCGCTGGTGATGTAGTCCAGCGACCCGTCCAGCAGCTTCGAGCCGTTGAACTGTGTCGTGTTGGAGATGCGGTTGATCGAATTCAGGATCGAATCGACCTGCAACTGATTGGCCGAGATTTCGTCCTTGGACAGGGCGCCGGTGTTGGCGGCCTGGTTGGTGAGCGATTGCAGTTGCAGGATCAGGGCGCTGACTTCGTTCAGTGAGCCTTCGGCGGTGTTGATGACGTTGTCGGCACGCTGCGTGTTGCTGACCGCCTGGTTGATGCCGCTGATTTCCGAGCGAAGCGTTTCCGAAGCGATCAGGCCCGACGGATCGTCCTTGCCGGTGTTGATCTTCAAGCCCGTGGACAATCGCTGCAGGTGCAGGTTCAGGTCGTTGGAGTTGGTCGAGTAACGGTTCATCGCCTGCAGGGAAGCGATGTTGGTGTTGATGCGTGACATAGTATCCTCCGTGATACGGGAACGGCCGGCCGGCTTTCCGTAGCTGGCCTAGGGTGTTTCTGAGGGAACCTGCCGACCGGGGGTTGAACCCGTCCTGGGTCCGGGTCGGCGATGACAACAAACCGAAACTCCGCTTCGGTGCGATACGTGCCAGATGTGGTCGTCGGGTGAGACAACCTCCTTGTTGAACAGACCCTCGCAATCCGTTGCGAGATTCGATCGTGATGATCTGCCCCATGTTTCGGCGATCCGACCGCGCAAACTTCAGCCGCCATTCGCGCCAAAACTGCGCCGATCGGTGCGGCCAATAATAAAGCCCGCCTTCACGCGAGGGCGGGCGTTGGCAAATACTATGAGACGTTGGCCGGTCGAGGGCCCGCGAGGGGCGCGTGAATGGGGACGTGGCCGATCGGTCACTTCAGCGTGGCGAGATAGTGAGCCAAATCGCTGGGCCGATTGAGGTTGAGCCACAGGTTCTCGGACCAACCGGCCGGCGCCCGCACGCGCCGAGCCCCCGGTTCATCCGCCAATTTCTGCAGCGAACGCCGCCCCTCGGCAAGCCGCCGCTGCACCGCCGGCTGCAAGTCGCCGTGGATCAGGAGCGGGAACGGCTCGATCGCGCAATTTCTGCCGCTGGGATCGCCGGCATCGGCCGTCAGGGGGCGTTCGATCATCCACAGCCGGGCGGCCGGATCGGTACCGCGTTGTGCCGTCAGCCAGTCGAGCGTCGGTCGATCCAGCAGCGGCATGTCGATCGGCACGATCAATTGCCAAGCGTCGCGCCGATGCTGCTGCGCGGTGAGCACGCCTTGCAGCGGGCCCTGGTCGACGACGGCATCATGCGCGATGCGGACGGGGGGAAACTCCGTCGGCGGCGTCGCACCCGGCGGCAGCACCAGCAGCGGCTCACCCGGCCAGGCGAGCCGCCCGATCCATTCCGCCGCCAGAAGCCGCCCGTGATGGCGAAGCCGCAACTTGTCTTCGCCCATGCGCGAACTGCGTCCGCCTGCGAGGATGACCAGTTCCACCGGCATGGCTGCGCCGTTCAACGCGTCGAAAAGCGGTATTCGGTCGTCGTCTGGTAGGTTTGCCCCGGTTCCAGGATCGTGCTGGGAAAATTCGGCTGATTCACGGAGTTCGGGGCGTGCTGCGTTTCCAGGCAAAACCCCGTGTGCTGGGCATAGCAGATGCCGTCGGTTCCGGTGAACGTGCCGTCTAGAAAATTGCCCGTGTACACCTGCATCGCCGGTTCGGTCGTGAAGACCTGCATGACGCGCCCGGTGGTGGGCTCGTGCACTTCGGCGGCCGATCGCAGCGTGCCTTTCGCGCCGTTGATGACGTAATTGTGATCAACCCCGCGCGGCGTGTTGTCGAGTTGCGAAAAATCGCGGCCGATGGGTTTGGGCGTGGTGTAATCGAAAGGTGTGCCGGCAACCTTCGCTACCTCGCCGCTGGGCAGGAGCGTGGCATCGCTGGGCGTGTAGTCGGCGGCGTCAACCCGCAGCACGTGATCCAGCACGCTGCTTCGGCCGGCGTCTTTCAGGTTGAAATACGCGTGCTGCGTGAGATTGATCGGCGTGGCTTGATCGGTGGTGGCGCTATATTCGATCCGCCAGGCATTGGTCGGCGTGAGCGTGTAGACCACGCGGACCTGCACCGTGCCAGGGAAGCCTTCCGTGCCATCGGGATCGCTCAGCGTCAGCGTCAGGCTCGCCGAGCCATCGGAAGCCGGGGTGAGCGTCCAAAGGCGCTTGTCATAGCCGATCCGTCCGCCGTGCAGGGTGTGCTGGCCGTTGTTCTGCGCGAGGGTGTAGGTTTTGCCGTTGAGTTCAAATCGTCCGTATCCGATGCGATTCCCCACTCGGCCGATGAGCGCGCCCAGGTAGGGCGACGTTTTCAGCACTTGCTCCACCGAAGTGGGCCCGAGCGTGATGTTGGCGGATCGGCCGGCTTTATCCGGAACTTCCAGCCGCGTGACGATGCCCCCCAGGGCGATCACTTC
>JBQCCH010000528.1:0-3544 GCA_051962375.1 Tepidisphaeraceae bacterium | reverse complement strand
CGGTGGCGATCACCCACGTCTGCAGCAGACACCACATGCTGAGCAAGATTCGCCACCCCGCCACGCCCCGCAGCAGCAGGATCGCCCCCGCGATGCCGACAAGTGAAAACACCGGCCGCACCCACACGGCTACGCCGTAGGAATAGATGCCCACGCTCGCATGGCTCAGCGCCAACAACACCACGAGCACGGCTAACACTTTTCCCGGAACCGATCGCATGCTGCCTCCCCTTGTTGCTGCTTGCGGTCTCTCTTAGAACCCGAACCACCCCTTCTTGTCATCTTCGCTGAGCCGCTGCTTCACGTAGGCGGCGGTGATGGTGATCGTTTTGCCCTGCAGGTCGGGGCCGTCGAAGCTGATTTGTTCGAAAACCTTTTCCATGATCGTGTGCAGCCGGCGGGCGCCGATGTTCTGCACCTTTTTGTTCTGCTCGAACGCGAAGTAGGCCAATTCTTCGATCGCGCCTTCGGTGAATTTCACGTCGACGCCTTCGGTTTTCATCAGCTCAATCTGCTGGGCCGTCAGGGCGTTTTGCGGTTCGGTGAGAATGCGGACGAAGTCGGCCTGCGTGAGGTCTTTCAATTCCACGCGGATGGGGAATCGGCCTTGCAGTTCGGGCATCAGGTCGCTGGGCTTGGCGGTGTGAAACGCGCCGGCGGCGATGAAGAGAATGTGATCGGTCTTCACCGGGCCATGCTTTGTGCTGACGGTGCTCCCTTCGACGATCGGCAGCAGATCGCGCTGCACGCCCTGACGACTCACATCGGGGCCCTGGCTCTTTTCCGCGCCGGCGATCTTGTCGATTTCGTCGATGAAGATGATGCCCGATTGCTCCGTCTTCTGGATGGCCGACCGCAGAATGCGATCCTTGTCCACCAGCTTCTCGGCCTCCTGGGAGAACAGCACTTCCCGCGCTTGCTTCACGGTGTATCGCTTGGTGACGCGGTTGGTGGGCATCATGCGCTCAAAGATGCTGGACATGTCCGGATCCGAATCCATGCCCGCGGCCCCGAGCAGGCCCGACACGTCGGGCTTGTTTTCGGTTACCAGCTCTAACTCGCGGTCTTCCAGATCGCCGTTGCGGAGTTGCTCGAGCATTTTGTCGCGCGTGCGCTGGGCGCGCTCGACTTCTTCCGGGTCGCTCGACGCGTAGGGCGATCGCGGCAGAAGGCTGTCCAGCAGCCGCTCTTCCACGGCCCGGCCGCCTTGCTCCTTCACCTGCTCGAACAATTCCATCCGCACCAGGCCGATCGCCACTTCCAGCAGATCGCGCACCATCGATTCGACGTCGCGCCCGTGGTAGCCGACTTCGGTGTACTTGGTGGCTTCCACCTTCACGAACGGCGCGCCCGTCAGGGTGGCCAGGCGGCGGGCGATTTCGGTCTTGCCCACGCCGGTGGGGCCGGCCATCAGGATGTTCTTGGGGGCGACGTCTTTGGACATCTGCTCGCCCAGTTGCTGCCGCCGCCAGCGATTCCGCACCGCAACGGCCACGGCGCGTTTCGCATCGGCCTGGCCGATGATGTATTTGTCCAGTTCGGCAACGACTTCTTTGGGGGTCATGTTCTGCGACATCGGTTTTGCTCTCAATTCGATTAGGATCGCACAGTTTAACGACCAACGCCTCGGAACGACAGATTGGCGATGACCAGTCCCATCCTCTTTGCGATCGCGCTGCCGATTGTGCTGGCGATCCTGCTTTTGGCGCGGCGGATTCCGCTGGCCGGCACGCGCCGCCTGCTGCGGGCGGCCGCGATCTGTCTGCTGGCGGGGATCGGCGGCGTCGACCTGCGTTGCGATCGGCCAGTGAAGATTGCCGTGCTGGTGGATGTTTCTCCCTCCACGCGCGGCGCGACGTTTCGCGATCCGGCGTCGCTTGCTGCCCGTCTGACGCCCTTGCTCAACGGTCGCCCCTACACCCTTCGCTATTTCGGCGACGGCCTGCAATCGCAAGCGACGGAATTGCCGATCGACCACACCCGCCTGGAAGCGCCCGCCGACGCCGACGCGATCCTCCTGCTCAGCGACGGCCGCTTGACCACGCCGAGCGATCTGCCGCCGGTGTATCCCGTGATCGACCCGGCCCTGGACGAGGTGAACGATGGGCAAATCACCGACATGACGGCCGTTCGAGGTCGCGTGATCGTGACGGCTCAGGTGCGCGCCGGGGAGCGGCGCCTTCATGTGACCGGGGCGAGCGTGCAGCCGACGGAAATGTCCGTGGGTGAGCCGGTGGCAATCGGACAGATCGATCCCGGAGCGAAGCGCATCTCGGCGGGGCTCAGCGCCGGAGATCCCTGGCCGGAAAACGATCGGATGGCGATCTCGCCGCTGCCCGATGTGCCGACTGAGCGGTGGGCGATCGGCCTGACCGCGCCCGGGCTGGCGTCGATGTCGGCCGTCGACTGCCCGACGGACGTTGCCGATTATCTCCCCGCCGCGTGCGTGGTGCTGGCGACGGATGCGCCGCTCAGCGACCGCGCGGCCGCGACGCTGGCGGCGTATGTAGATCAATTGGGCGGCACGCTGCTATGCGTGGGGCCCACCCGACGGCTGCCGCCCGTATTGCGGCAGATTGTGCCGATGACGTCTGAGCCGCCGACCGCGCGCCGCCGGTGGACGCTGCTGCTCGATGCCAGCGGTTCGATGGCCGCCACCGACGCGGCCGGTGCGACGCGGTGGTCGGTCATGGTCCAAGCCGCCGGGCACGCGGTCGCCCGCTTGCCGGCCAAGGATCGGGTGACGGTGATGACCTTTGCGCGATCGACCAAGCCAATCATCACCGATGCGACGTCCGACGCCGCCCAGCGGGCCCTGCAGGCGATCGCTACCCGCGAACCGGCCGGCCCGACGGGACTGGCGGCCGCGCTCGATTCAATCGCCGCCTCCACCGGAGCGGCCGACACGCGCGTGCTCCTGGTCAGTGACGGTGATGCGCCCTTGCCGGATGCGCCCGCGCTCGCCCAGCGGTTGAACGCGGCCCACGTGAACGTGTTCGCCCTGACCACATCCCCCTCAGCGCCCGTCGCGGCGCTCGCCAAGGCCACGGGTGGAGAGCAATTGGTGCGCGAAGCCCCGGCCGACTGGTCGGCGGCGATGGATACGCTGTCACAGGCCGGCGATGACACGGGCGTGCGATCCGTCACGTCGCCCGGGCGGGGCGCGTTGGCGGGGCTGTCGGTGCGAATGGATGAAGCGACGCATGGCTACGTCAAAGCGAGCGCCCAGTTGCTCGCCGGCGATGCGGAGTGGCCTTTGATCGCAGCCTGGCAGAGCGGGGCGGGGCACGCCGTCAGTTTGGTGGGCCGGCCGCAGGGGGACGGGCTGCTTCAGGTGGTCCAGCGATTGGAACAACGCCCGGTTGACCCGCGGATTGAAGCCCGCTGGGATGAGGCAACGTCCCGCGTGCAGATCACCGCCGCCGACGCGACCGGCCCGCTCAACGGGCTGGCGATCAACCTGGATTGCGGCGGTGAATCCATCCCTCTTGATCAGACCGCACCCGGACGATACGAGGCACCAACGCCGCGGCAGGCCGAGGCA
>JBQCCH010000527.1:0-3935 GCA_051962375.1 Tepidisphaeraceae bacterium | reverse complement strand
TGTTCCGATGATGTCGTGGCCGCAAACCCAACGCTCCCTGACGGTCGCGGCTCGTGGCGGGAGATTTCTGCCATTGCCGCCTTCAAACTTCACGACACGTACGGCTTCCCCATCGATCTCACCCAGATCATGGCCGCCGAGCGGGGCATGTCGGTCGATCTGGAAGGCTACGAAACCCTGATGGAAGAAGCCCGCGCCAAGGCCCGCGCCGGCGGAAAGACGGGCGACGACGTCATTTACGACCTGCCGCCCGATGCCTTGGCCGAGCTTGAAGCCAATGGCGTGCCGCGGACCGATGACGACGCCAAATACGCCGTCGGCGAAATCACCGCCACCGTCAAAGCCATCTGGCGCGGCGACGAGCTCGTCACCGAAACGCCGCCCTGTGTGGATGTCGCCATCATTCTCGACAAGACCAATTTCTACGCCGAAATGGGCGGCCAGGTCGGCGACACCGGCACCCTCGCGAATGAATCGACGACGTTCGACGGCTTCGACACCCACGACGTCGGGGGCTACATCCTGCAGATCGGCCGCTGCTCCGATGGCAGTCTGCAAATCGGTGATACCGTCACGCTCAGCGTTTCCTTGCAACGCGCCGCCACCCAGGGCAATCACACCACCACGCACCTGGCCAACTGGGCGCTGCGCGAAGTGCTCGGCGAGGGCGTGCAGCAGAAAGGCTCGCTCGTCGATCCGGACAAGCTGCGGTTTGACTTCAGCCACAACAAGTCGCTGAGCGACGCCGAGATAGAAAAGGTGGAGTCGCTCGTCAATCAACAGGTGAGCCACGCACTGCCCGTTTACGCCGAGGAAGCCCCGCAGGAGCAAGCGCTCAAGATCAACGGCCTGCGGGCCGTGTTCGGCGAAAAATACCCGCCTCTGGTTCGCGTCGTCAGCATCGGCGCTCCGGTCAAAGACCTGCTGGCCGACCCGGGCAACGCGAAGTGGCGTCAATTCAGCGTCGAATTCTGCGGCGGCACGCACCTGAAAAACGCCGGCGATGCCGAGCGGTTCGTCATCACCAGCGAAGAAAGCGTCAGCAAGGGCGTGCGCCGTTTGGTCGCCCTCACCGGCAAGGCCGCCCGCGCCGCTTCGGAGGCAGCCGACCGATTGCAGACGCAGATCGACACCGCCCGCACCACCGGCGAGGCCGAACTGCCCAAGCGATTGCCGGACATCCAGCAGCAAGCCAACACCCAGACGCTCCCGCTGCTCGCCAAGCGCCGCAGCCAGGCGGCCGTCCTGGAACTGCAGCAGAAGCTCAAGCAATGGGAAAAATCGCAAAAGCAACAAGGCGCCGGCCTCAATGCCTCAACCGTTGCCGATGCGTTGTTCGCGGGCATCCGCAACGGCGTGATCGTCGCGCCGGTCGAAGGGGCGAGCGATGACGAATTGCGCTCGATCATCGACAGCCTCAAAACCCGCCAGCCCAGCCTCGCAACGCTGCTGGCCAGCGTGCAGGGCGACAAAGTGAGCTTCGTCGCGGCCGTCAGCGAAGACCTGATCAAGAAGGGCCTGAAGGCGGGCGATTGGGTGAAAGAAGCCGCGAAAATCACCGGCGGCGGGGGGGGCGGTCGCCCGAACCTCGCCCAGGCCGGCGGCAAAGATGCCAGCAAAGTCGACGACGCCCTGTCGGCCGCCCGTGCGTTCGCGGCCAAGTTCGTGGGCTGATCGTCAAAGGGAGTTGCAGCGTGATGGGAAAGAAGATTGCAGGTCGTGAACGGCTCTGTTCGCTGTTTCTGTCGAGCGTGATCGGCATGAGCGGGTGGTGCGCCTCCGCGAGCTTTGCCGATGCGCCCAGCACGCGGCCGGCATCGCCTTCGACGATGGCCGCGAGCCATTCGCCCGAGGGGTGGGTCGTTACGCACAACACCCTCCAAATCAACGGCAAGCCGCTCAACTATCAAGCAATGACCGACCTGCTGCCCCTGACGGACGATGCGGGCAAAACGAAGGCGAACATGTTCTTCGTCGCCTATTCCAAACGCGCGGATGGCCCACGCGATCCGAATCGCCCGATCACCTTCGTCTTCAACGGCGGCCCCGGCGCGGCCGCCGTCTGGTTGCACCTGGGCGCGGCCGGCCCGATGCGCGTGGCGACCGATGATTTCGGCCACGTCGGCGCGCCGCCCTCCAAACTGGTGCCGAACCCGGACACCTGGCTCGATGCCACCGATCTGGTCTTCATCGATCCCGTCGGCACCGGCTACAGTCGCCCGGCCGAGGGCGTGAAGATGTCGGATTTTACCGGCACGCGGAACGACCTGAACTCCGTCGCCGAATTCATCCGCCTTTTCCTCACCGAGAATGACGCCTGGGGCACGCCGGTCTACCTGGCCGGCGAAAGCTACGGCACCACCCGCGCCGCCGCCCTGAGCGCCCAACTCGCCGAGCAGGACGGCATCGCCGTCAGCGGCATCGTGCTGATGAGCACGGTATTGAACTTCGCCACGCTCGATTTCCACCCCGGCAACGACCTGGGCTACGAACTCTACATGCCCAGCTTCGCCACCATCGCGTGGTATCACCACAAGCTGTCGCCTGAAAAGCAGGAACTGAAAGTCGAAGAAGTGGCCGAGCAGGCGCGTGCCTGGATGCAAAACCGCTACCTGCCGGCCCTGGCGAAGGGATCGACGCTCTCCAGCAACGACCGCCAGCAGATCGCCCTGGAATACGCCAGCTGGACCGGCCTGCCCGCAGACGTGGTCCTGTCCTCCAACCTGCGGATTTCCGGCCCGCAATTCGAAAAAATCCTGCTCCACAGCACCCGCCAAATCATCGGCCGGTTCGACGGGCGGATGACCGGCTACGACCTGTCCCCCCAGCAATCCGACGGCCCGGATTTCGACCCCAGCCTCAGCGAATATCTGCCCGCCTACACCACTGCCTGGAACAACTATGTTCGCAATGGATTGAAGTACCAGAGCAACGTCAAATACGAAGTGCTTTCGCCCCTCGTGCAGCCCTGGGATTTCGGCCACGGCAATCTGAATGTGTCGGACGACATGGTGAACAATCTGGTGCAACACCCGTTCACGAAAGTGCTGATCTGCTCCGGCTACTACGACCTGGCCACGCCGTTCGCCGCGATCGATCAGACGATGGCCAGCTTCGATCTGAGCCCGGCGCTGCGCAAGCAGATCCAGACCCGCTACTTCACGGCCGGCCACATGATGTATCACAACGCCGCCGACCGGAAAAAGCTGCACGACGCCATCGCCGAATTCGTGACCGCCCCCGCGGCAAAGGCCAAGTGAGCCTTCCGCATCGCCGGCATGTGAATCGACGTTCGTGCCCGGCAAACCCCAGGTAAACCGCGCGGATCGGCGCCCAGCCGCGACCGAGTGCACCGGGCCGCGTGGAAAAGTGTTTGTCATCGGCGACGCTTTGGGCTACAACGCCGACTCGACTTTTTTACAAGGGAAACGACCATGGCAGACGAAACCACCCCCGCCCCGCAAGGCGAACAGAACGTTCAACTCGTTGTCGACGACCGCGACCTGCGCACGACCTACAGCAACGGCTATTTCATCAATCAGACGGCCGAAGAAGTGGTGGTGGATTTCGGCTTCAACATGCCGCGCCCCAACCAGGGCGGCCAGCCGCAGGTGTTGTTCAAGCTGACCGACCGCATCGTCCTCAGCTACCCCAACGCCAAGCGCCTCGCCGGCAGCCTGCTGCAGTTGATCAAGCGCTACGAGCAGCAGTTCGGTGAAATCCCGACCCAGCCCGGCGCTCGCCGCTAAACCGCGGTCGGCGCGGATCGGGGCGGGCTCTGCCGGCTGAGTGCAGCGCGGCCTTCCCCGGCTTCAAACAGATCAATCACCGGCCGATCGTGCGTGGCTCGCCACGCCGATCGGCGGTTGCGCGCCTGCACCGGCGATAAATTCGCGATCACCGCCGCATCGTGCGGCAAGGCACGGGCCGTTTCG
>JBQCCH010000526.1:0-3795 GCA_051962375.1 Tepidisphaeraceae bacterium | reverse complement strand
GTCGCTTCGCAGGCCGCGGCTCGGGGAGGAGAGGCGGGATTAAGATCGCAGGACAACCGGGAGAACACCCATGCGGTCCGATAATATAGCAACGACGCCGCCCGACGGACAGGGAAATCCCTATCGCGTCGGGCGTTAATGCGAAGTCTGGCGTGCGAAGCGGCCGCGGCGGCCGGGGAATTACATCTTCACGCCGATGATCGTGGTTTCGAACACCAGGTTGCCGTTGACCAGGCCCTGGACGGTGGAGCCGATGCGACGGTGGCGCGACCACGTGATCTGGGCAAGCAGGATGAGCGTCTGGCCGGGGACGACTTCGGCACGGAACTTGGTTTCGCCGAGCCCGCCGAACCCGATGAAGCCTTCCCACTTGAGGTATTGCTTGGTGTAGAAGCAGGCGAGCTGGGCGGCGGCTTCGAGCATGATGACGCCGGGCAGCAGCGGGCGGCCGGGGATGTGGCCGGGCACCCAGAACTCGTCGGCGCGGACGTCTTTGCGACCGATGATGGCGTTGATGGACTGATCGGCCCAGATGATGGCGTTCAGGTGTTCCATGTCGCCGCGCTGGGGATTGACGGCGCGAATGCCTTCCTGATCGAACAACACCTGATCCCACGGAACCTTAGAGATATCAAAGATGAATTGGGGCGGCATGGGGGGCTCAAATGGGGTAGTGGCCGGGCCCCACGACAGGACGGCCGGGGTTATGAGCGGAATCCTCGCCGATCGGTCCCGCATCCGGGTGGACCGATCGGCGAGGAGGCAAATCTATCTCAACAACACGGGCGCAGCGTTATTCGGCGGTGGCGGCGGGTGCTTCGCCGTCGGCTTCACCGCCGCGACCTTCGAGGATTTTCTTGCGGACTTCCTGGGCGGCGGACTTGATGTCCTGCATTTTCTTGCGAACGCGCGTGCCGGCGGCGCGGTTTCCACCGGCGGCCTTGGCCACATCGTCTTCCGACTCGGCGACAAGTTGCTTCAACTGTTCGAATTCGGGCATCGACATAGTGATCTCCTTCAAGCGTGGTTAAAACGGAACGGGGACGATACCCCCCATAAAAAACGCTGTCAAACGCCAGAATGCGGGTTTAACTGCTGCGCCGAGCGCGTGATCGGGCGATGGGCGGGCAGTTGGAGTTCGGTCAGGTGCGTGCCGATGCGGACTTTGACCGTCTGGGATTGGGTGGCGGTCAGTGTCACTTCGGTGAGCGCTGCGTCCTTCCACGTGAGGCTGACGACGACGCCGCCGCGAGCCCGCAGGCCGGTGACGGAACCGCTGGGCCAGGCCTTGGGGAGGGCCGGGAGCAGGTTGATTTGGCCTTCATGGCTTTGCATCAGCATTTCGGCGATGGCGGCGGTGATGCCGAAGTTGCCGTCGGCCTGCATCGGCGGATGAAGGCCGAACAGGTTCGGGCAGGTGTTGCGATCGGAGAACAACTGCTGCAGCTGCCCGTGGGCGGCCTCGGCGTCTCCGAGCCGGGCCCAGAGGGCGGTCCGCCAGGCGAACGACCATTCGCGGGCATCGCCCCCATCCCCCCGGGCCTTAAGCGAAACCGCCGCCGCCTTGGCGCGCTGCGGATCGCTGGTCAACCCGATCTGCCGACCCGGGTAGACGCCGAACAGGTGCGACGTGTGGCGATGATCGTCATTCGGGGTGTCGAGCTTCGGCTCCTTGGGGTCGTGCTTTTCCTCGTGCCATTCCAGCAGTTGCCCCCAGCTGCCGATGCCGGGCGTCGCCAGCTTGTCGCGGCGGGCGATGATCTTGGTGCGGAAGGCGTCATCCCCCAACACGCCGGCGGCCTCGGCGGTGTTGTTGAACAGGTCCCAGACGATCTCCTGGTTGTAACTGACCCCATCCTCGTGCGGCCCATGCTCGGGCGACCAGCCGTTGGGCACCACCAGCGTTCCATCGGGCAATGTCTTGAGGTGGTCGATCCAGAACTCGCACGTTTCCTTCATGATCGGGTAGGCGATCCGCTGCAGGTACGATTTGTCGAGCCCGAAAGCGTAATGCTCCCAGTAGTGCTGGCAGTACCAGGCATTGGCGGTCTTGTCCCATTGCCAGCCCATACCGCCGAAGATGTTATGCGAGGTGCGGACGGCAAACCCGCGGGGCGTGGGGGAACCGTCGGCGAGATTGAATTCCTTGGCGGCGTGGGTGGCCTTGCGCCATTCGGGGAGCTGGCTGTCGATCAGGTCGAACAGCGGCGTGTGGCACTCGGCGAGGTTGGTCGTCTCGGCGGGCCAATAGTTCATCTGGATGTTGATGTTCGCGTGATAATCGCAATGCCACGGCGGCGAATTGCTGTCGTTCCAGATCCCCTGCAAATTCGCCGGCAATGATCCCGGGCGCGAACTGCTGATCAACAGATATCGGCCGAACTGAAAGAGCGTGGCCTCCAGCTCCGGATCCACCGTCTTGGCGGCGGCGATTTTCCGCTCGTTCGTGGGCATCGCTTTTTGGGCGTCGGTCGATGAACCCAAGTCGAGCGAAACCCGATCGAACAGCGCCTTGTAATCCTTTTCATGACGCTGAAGCAGCTTCGGATAAGACAACTGTGAAGCGGCGAAGATATGCGAGCCCATCGAATACAACGAGCCTGGCCCCCGATAATGGACGGCGGCGTTCATCGCATAGTTTGTCCCCGCATCAAGCAGGAGCGTGAGGGATTCGCACCCATTGAAGGTCAGCCGGTCCCCCGCCGTTTTGAGTTGGCCGTCTTCGGGCTGCACGATGAGCTTGGAGGCGTACTTCAACCCGTTGGGCAACACGCCGTCGATCGCCAGTGAGTCGGCCTTGACGACCGTCGGGGCTTTGTGCCCGTCGACGAGTTCGATCGAGCCCGTCAGCGCGGCGGGCTTGTCGGCGGTGAGGCGGATGACCATCACCTGGTCGGCGTGGCTGACGAAGTATTCGCGCTTGAAGGTCGTCTGCCCCACTTTGTAACTGACGGTGGCGACCCCGCGGGCCAGATCGAGTTCGCGGCGGTACTCGGTCGCCTGGTCGTGGCCGGGCTGATCGATCAGGAGTTTGCCGAACAGTTGGTAGCTGCCCATGGTGTTGTAATTGCCGCTGGGATTGGCGTCGCCGGTCCAGAGGCTGTCTTCGTTGAGGATGATTTCTTCGTGGGCGGTGTTGCCGAAGATGAGCCCGCCGAGCCGGCCGTTGCCGATGGGGAGCGTGTCGTCCATGGCAGAAGCATTAATGAGCCGGCCGGGGGCGTCATACCAGAGTTTCAGGTCCGGCGCCGCCTGGGCGATCGACGCCATCATCGACAGGACCAAAACCACTCCCGCCATGCCCCACGTGCAAACTGACATAAGTAAACCTCCGGCGTTACGTTACCGGACGCGATTCGGTCGGCCAAACCCTGCGGCAAAAATTGCGGGGAACTGCGGCAGGCGGCGTGTTTGATCCCGGGCGAAATTGGTAAGATGCCGGGCCCAAGATGGGAAGGAAACCACTGCTATGTCACTGAACATTCGCGATGCCGGCTCGTGTAAGTATGACCTTGTTGCTCTGGGCGAGTGCATGATTCGCCTGAGCCCGCCCGGGCACGGCCGCGTGGAATTCACGCCGACGCTTGAAGTCTGGGTCGGCGGCGGCGAATACAACGTCGCTTACGCCCTGGCCCGGCTGGGGCTGCGAACCGGGTGGATCGGCGGGCTGAACACCTCGCCGATGGGCAAGATCGTATTGAACCATGGCCGCAGCGTCGGCATGGACATGAGCTATGCGGTCACCCGCAAGTATGACGGCGTGGGCAAGAAGGACCGGATCGGCCTGAACTTCAC
>JBQCCH010000525.1:0-4878 GCA_051962375.1 Tepidisphaeraceae bacterium | reverse complement strand
CTTGGGGGCGGGGGGGCCCCCCCCGCGGGGCACCCCCGTGGGGGGGGGGGGCGCCCACCAGGCCCCCCCCCCCCGCCGTCGGAAGCTTGTGGCCGATCGTCTGGACCGTCTCTCCACTAATCAAGACGTCGGCCAAGTACTCGTCAACCGCGGTTACAACGCGGCCGTTTTGGATGAGGGTGGTCATACGGGGGTTTTAAGGGCAGTAGTGCTTCTTTCCCAATTCCGATCCCGGTTCGGCTCAGCGCGCTGAGGCGAGGGCCAAGCCGGCGTCGATGGCGTCGACCATTTGATCGACCTGGTCCTTGCCGGCATTGAGCATGAGGCCGGTGCGGATGACGTTGCCATAGACGCCGCCCTTGCCGATGAGGACGCCGCGTTTTTTGGTTTCTTCGAACACCTTGGCGACGGCCGCGGGGTCGGGTTGCTTCGATTGCCGATCCTGGACGAGCTCGATCGCCTGCATCATGCCGCGGCCGCGGGCGTCGCCGACGAGGGGGTATTTGTCTTTCAGGGCGGCGAAGCGTTCGCCGAGGTAAGCGCCGGTGGTGCGGCAGTTTTCGAGGAGGTTGTTGTCTTCGATGACTTTCATGGTGGCGGTGGTGGCGGCCATGCTGACGGGGTTGCCGCCGTAGGTCGCGAAGGTGATGCCGGGATATTTATCGGCGACGGCAGGGGTGGCGATGGTCATGGCGACCGGGGCGCCGTTGCCCATGCCCTTGGCGCTGACCATGATGTCGGGGACGACGTCGTAATGTTCGATGCCCCACCATTTGCCGCCGGTGCGACCCCAGGCGGTCTGGACTTCGTCGGCGATGAACACGCCGCCGTAATTGCGGGCGATCTGGGCGGCACGCTCAAAGTAGCCCTTTGGGGGGACCATGAACCCGCCCGACCCGATGACGACTTCGGCCATGAACGCGGCGATGGTGCCGCCGGTCGTGGTCTGGATGAGTTCTTCGATGTCGTTGGCGCACTCCAGGCTGCAGTTGCGGTTGTCGGTCGCGCCGAAGGGGCAGCGGTAGCAATAGGGGGCGTGGGCGTGGTGAATGCCGGCGACCGGGAGCGGGATCTTTTTCCAGCCCGATTGTCCGCACCCGGCGAGGGTTTGCAGGCTTCTGCCGGAATAGCTGTGCCGAAGCGTGATGATGTCCATGTGACCGGTCGCCACGCGGGCGGCGTTCATGGCGGTTTCGTTCGCTTCGGTGCCGCTGCTGGTGAAGAAGGTCTTTTTCAGATCGCCGGGCGTCATGTGGGCGAGCTTTTCGGCCAGATCAGACTGGGGGGCGTTGGCGTAGAGCGTGGAGGTGTGGCTGATGGTCTTGACCTGCTCGACGACGGCATCCACGACCGTCGGATTCGCGTGCCCGACCGAAACCGTGAGCACGCCGCCGAACGCGTCGAGGTATTGGTTGCCCTGGTCGTCCCAGACGTAGCTGCCTTCGCCCTTCACGATGGCGATCGGCTCCTGGTAATACATCGCGACCGCGGGAAAGAGATACTCTTTGTGCTTGCGGACGGTTTCGGACACACGGGGGGCAGGGGTCTGGGAACTCATCGGTCTAACTTTCGAGGGACTAACCTTCAGGGGACAACCTTCACGGGACAGGCCTTCACCCCTCTGCGGGCGCGCAGCATCAGACGGGGAAACGCTCTCCGGCATGCTGACAAGTGATAATGCGCCGGAACTGTTATTGCGTGAGCGGCACGGGGTTGGTTCATCCGATCCGCCAGGATTGCCCCGCCGGCGCGGTGCAACCGGGCCAACATAGCAAACGCGCGTTGAATGTAAAGCATTATTTTCGCGATCGCTGATCGTCGTCGATGCGCGGTCGGCCAGTGCGGGTGAGGCGCTGGCGCGCGGGCGTGCGGATTGCGATTGACGCAAAACGTGCTAGATTGGTGCGTTCGCGCTCGCGGCGAGTCTTGCAACGAAAGCAGACGCAATGACGGCCGGTCGAATCCGGCGTGCCTGGGCGCGGCCAAGTGTTTTCCCTTCGGAGTTTTCAGCCATGTCATCCGTTTCTGCCCCGTCGCGCGCGCCGTTGGAGCGCATTCCTTACCTGCAGGCCGGCCAATGGAACACCAGCGCCTCGACCCGCACGGCGACGGTCTTCAATCCGTCGAGCGGTAAGCCCCTGGCGCACGCCCCGTTGTGTTCGTCCGAGGAGACGGCCAACGTCATCGTCGCGGCGCACGAGGCGTTTGCGAGCTGGGCCGAAACGCCCGTCGTGGAGCGGGCGCGGTTGATGTTCAAATATCGCGAGTTGCTGCTGCAGCATTTCGATGAAATCGCGATGACCGTCGTGCGCGAGCACGGCAAGACGCTGATCGAGGCCAAGGCCGGGCTGCAGCGCGGGATTGAAGTCGTGGAATTCGCCTGCGGCGGGCCCACGCTGTTGATGGGCGAGACGTTGCCGCAGATCGCCCGCGGCGTGGATGCCGAGACGGTGCGGCATGCCCTGGGCGTGTGCGTGGGGATCACGCCCTTTAATTTCCCGGCGATGGTGCCGCTCTGGATGTTCCCGATCGCGCTCGTGTGCGGGAACACCTTCGTGCTGAAGCCGAGCGAAAAGGTGCCGATGACGGCCAACTTCCTGGGCAAGCTGCTGGTGGAAGCCGGCTGCCCCGCGGGCGTGTTCAATATCGTCCACGGCGATAAAGAAGCGGTCGACACGTTGCTGACGCACCCGCTGGTGCGCGCGGTGTCGTTCGTCGGATCCACGCCGATCGCGAAGTACGTTCATGAAACCGGCTCGAAGCACGGCAAGCGCGTGCAGGCGGCCGGGGGGGCGAAGAACCATCTGATCATCATGCCCGACGCCGATCTGGATCAGGCCGTCGCCGCGTTGCAGGCGAGCGCCTTCGGGTGCGCGGGCGAGCGGTGCATGGCCGGTTCGGTGGCGATGGCCGTCGGGCCGGTGGGGGATGCGCTGATGGATCGGCTGGTCGAAAAATCATCGAAGATGACGATCGGCCCGACCGACACCGGCGCAGCCGTCGACATGGGCCCGGTCATCACGGCCGAGCACCGCGATCGGGTGGCGGGGTATCTGAAGATCGGCGCTGACGAAGGCGCGAAGGTGGCGCTCGACGGGCGAAACGATCTGCCGTCCGACGGGTTCTTTCTGCGCCCGAGCGTGATCGATCACGTCAAGCCGGGCATGCGCGTCGCGCGCGACGAAATCTTCGGGCCGGTGCTGTCGGTCATGCGCGTGGGGGCATTGGAAGAAGCGCTCTCGATCGGCCGAACGAATCCGTACGGCAATGGTGCGTCGATCTTCACGCAATCGGGTTACGCGGCCCGCGAATTCAAGCGACACTTCAATGCCGGGATGATCGGCGTGAACATCGGCGTGCCGGCGCCGATGGCCTGGTTCCCGTTCACCGGGTGGAATCAATCGTTCTTCGGCGACCTGCACATCCAGGGCCGCGAAGCGATCCAGTTCTACACGCAACAGAAAACGAGCATGACGCGCTGGTTCGAACACGCAGCCGAGGCGGCGCACGACCCAGTCTGGCGACAAAAGTAGCCAGCTAATCAAGCGGCGTCGGCCAACAACGCCGGCATGGCCGTGCCGCGAGCGATGCGCTTCGGGGCGCGTTTCAATTCTGTGGCTGCTCGCTACACTCACCCCGTCCCGGCAAATGGGGAGGCCCGACCGATGAGCGAATTAAAACTTTTCCACCTGGCCGGCCCGGCGGTCACCGAAATTCCCGGCGAAGCCGTCGCCCTCGAAAGGTCGCTGCAGACCTTGATGGAATCCAACCTCGAGACGTTCGTCGGCGTCCGCTTCCTTGCGAGCGAGCAGTCGACGGGCAAGCTTCACCGGGGCCGAATCGATACGCTTGGCATCGATGAAAACAATTTCCCCGTCATCATCGAATATAAGCGGGCCACCAATGAGAACGTGATCAATCAGGGCCTGTTCTATTTGGATTGGCTGCTGGATCACCGGGCTGATTTCAAATGGCTCGCCCTGGAGCGCTTCGGCAAAGAGACGGCCGACAAGATTGACTGGACCAGCCCGCGGCTGATCTGCATCGCGGCCGACTTCACCACGTACGATTTGCATGCCGTGCAGCAGATCGACCGCAATATTGATCTGATGCGCTACCGCCGCTTTGGCCCCGATTTGCTGGCGCTGGAACTGGTGCACAGCGTGACGATGTCTGAAGGCTTCGATATCGATGGCTCCGATTCCGTTGCGCCAGCGAAGACCAAGGCGACCAGCAGCGACAAGACGATCACCCAGGTGATCGACGAGATGAATCCAACGCTACGCGATATTTACGAGTCGGTGCGGGCATACTTGCTCGCGATGGGCACCGACGTCAGCGAAAAGGTCACTAAGCTGTACGTCGCCTTCCGCCGGATCAAGAATTTCGCCACCGTCACCGCGGGTAAAACGTCGCTGGTGCTTTACGTGAAGCTCAAGCCGACCGCGGAACGGCTCGCTTTCGCTAAAACCCGCGACATGAGTCAAACCGGCCATTGGGGCACCGGTGATCTGGAAATCACGATCGAATCCATGGTCGATTTCGAGAAGGCCAAGCCGCTGTTGCAGCAGGCGTATGCGGGAGAGTGAATCCCCAAGTAAGGAAGTAAATGCGTTTGCCGTTCTCCGAAATGCGTCTGCGCGCCATTCGATCCGGTCAAGATTCGATCGAAAAGCGCGGCCGGGTCCGGCGGCGCGTGACAAGGGTTCTTCGGGCCGAAGGTTGATTCGTGTTGGCGGGGCGGGTGATAGACCTCACCCTTGACGGCTTCACACGGGCGGTGTGGCAGGGGCGGTGCATTGACGCGGGGGGGGCGGCTCTTCACACTGCTGGCCTATGAACTACTCGGCCGATCAGGTAATTGAGACGTTTGAAGTC
>JBQCCH010000524.1:0-2563 GCA_051962375.1 Tepidisphaeraceae bacterium | reverse complement strand
GTCGGCGGCGGCGCGATCATCTCTGGCGCGTGGAAGGAAGTTCGCGAACTGAGTGAAAAAGGAAACATCCCCTGCACGACCACGCTGCTGGGCATGGGCGCGTTTGACGAACTGAACCCCAAGACGCTGCACATGCTGGGCATGCACGGGTCGGCATACGCGAACTACGCGGTGCAGGAATGCGATTGCCTGATCGCCGTCGGCGCCCGATTCGACGACCGCGTGACGGGCAACCTGGCGACGTTCGCCCCGCACGCCAAGATCATCCACATCGACATCGATCCTTCGAGCATCAGCAAGACGGTTGACGTGGATGTGCCGGTGGTGGGCGACGCGCGGACGAGCCTGCAGGCGATGCTCCCGCACATCGAACGGCGCGACCGCCGGAGCTGGTTCGACGCGATCAACGTCTGGAAAAACAAGTACCCGTTCAAGTATTTCGACGACACCACGCTGGCCAAGCCGCAGTACGTGATCGAAGAAATCAACCGCCAGACCAAGAGCGATGCGATCATCACGACCGGCGTCGGGCAGCACCAGATGTGGGCGGCGCAGTTTTACCGGTGGCGTTTCCCGCGGCAATTCATCACGTCGGGCGGCCTGGGCACGATGGGCTTCGGCCTGCCGAGCGCGATGGGCGCGGCCCTGGGCGCGCCGGGCAAGACCGTCATCGACATCGACGGCGACGGCAGCTACCTGATGACCTGCTACGAGCTGGCGACCATCGCCGAGTACAACATCAACGTGAAGGCCGTCATCCTGAACAACGATTTCCAGGGCATGATCAAGCAGTGGCAGGACCTGTTCTACGACAAGCGGTACAGCCAATCGAAGATGAAGAACCCGAACTTCGCGATGATGGCCGAGAGCTTCGGCGTGAAGGGGTTGGTTTGCGAGCACAAGCGCGATGTGCCGAAGATCGTCGACCAGATGCTGTCGCACGACGGCCCGGTGGTCGTTGATTTCAAGGTCGACCCGGATGAGCACGTCTACCCGATGGTGCCCGCCGGCAAGGGCCTGCACGAGCTGACGCTGGGCACGGTCGGCAATGAAGGCGGTCGCACCGCCGGCGGCGAAGCGTTCGGCTTGGACGCCGGCAGCCTGGCCTAATTCGCATTTGCATCACAGCCCGCTGCCCCGGTTCGCGTCGTCGACGGAATGGGGGCAGCGGCGCGATCCAAGGGGAAGGGCTGTAATTGGAGAGCCCGAAAGACAAAGTCGATGGGGATGAGGCGGCCCGGCACGATTTGGCGGCCGCCCTGCAGACCGCCCTGGCGGCAGCGGTCCGTGCGAGCGAAAACGAGCACGCCCCCACCCGCCGGCCAACGAAGTCGATCTCATTCGCGCCGGAATTGGTGAACGCGATTTTGGCGAATCGAAAAACGCAGACCCGCCGGCTGATTCGGCCGCAGCCCAGGGGAATTCCATCGATCGCCACCTGCGTGATTGCCCAGCCGGGCGATCGCCTGGCCGTCCGCGAACCGTGGGCCATGCTGGATGGATCGATCGTCTACGCGGCCGATGCGCCATTCGGGGTGCAGCGGTATCGCCCCGCGATGTACATGCCCTGGGATGCCTCGCGGCTCACGATCGAAGTCACCCACCTGTCGGCCGAGCGGTTGACGGATCTGACGCCGGCAGATGCCCGAGCGGAAGGCGCGCCGCCGGCGCATGCCGATTCGATCGCCTGGTTAGCGCAGCTCTGGGACGTCATCTTCACCACCCCCGGCGAACGCTGGGAGGATCGGCCGCTCGTGTGGGTGATCGGCTTTCGGGTGATTTCGGTCAAAGCGTGACAGGCTTCACGCCGATCGACAGCGCTTTTTGCACCATGGCGTCGTAGAGCGTGTCGCCGTCGCTGTTTCGCCAGGCATTTCGCCGGCGGAGGTCTTTGATCGTGAGCTCAGCGCCTTGGCGATAGTCGATCTCGCAGGTGAACTCCGGGACGTCGCGCTTGGCTTTGGCACTGGAGTAGGCGCCGTGGAATTGCGTGATCTCGCGGAGCAGCCCGAAGCGAGCGGGATCGTGTTCGATGATCCAGCCGGCGGGCATGAACAGCACGTGCGCCGGCTTCCCCAGCGCGGCGGCGGCCTGCTGGTAGAGGTCGCGCCAGGTGTAGATCGTGTCGCGCGTGGCGTTGTACGCCTGGCCGTACGTTTTTGGGTTGAGGGCCGCATAGGCGAAGAGCTTGCCGCAGTCATCACGATAGGTGCTGACCCACAGGCCCAGGCCGTCGCCGGCGCAGAGCACCGGCTTGCCCTTCTCCACGCGATCCCAGGAGACGGGGTTTGATTCCAGATTGTCGATCAGATTTCCGCCCGGCCCGTACGTGCTGCTGGGGCGGATGATGGTCAAGGCAAAATCGCCGCGCGTGGCCGCTTCGGAAAATTTGCGTTCGCAGATGACCTTGTTCTTGCCGTATGTGCTGATCGGATTCTGGGGAAAGGTTTCATCGACCAGGACGTGAGGCGGGATCTCAACGCCGTAGGTGCAGACGGTGCTGCAGAAGATGAAGTGCTTGCATTTGCCGGCAAAAAGAGCGATCGACGCATCCGCCTGCTCG
>JBQCCH010000523.1:0-2429 GCA_051962375.1 Tepidisphaeraceae bacterium | reverse complement strand
GCTCAAACAGGGCGTCGCCTATCAGGACATGACCATCGGCGTGCAGAAAATGATGGATCAAACCGATCCCCAAACGGGCGCCAAAACCAAGGTAGCGACGGATCAACCCATCCAATTCAAGGGCGGCGTGGACCTGGCGACGAACAAGTTCAAGGATTACTCGATGACCATTGCCAATCAGCTGCTCCTACACGATTGGCGCAAGTCATTCCCCGATGGTGCGACGGTCAAGCTCACCGGCAACGTCAACGATATTTCGTCAATCCTTGGCCAGAGCGTCGGCACGCTGGCGGTGCAGGGATATGGCGGCGGTCAAATCGACAAATTGCTCGGCGGCCTGGGGAATGCCAAGAAGAAAAAGAAGAAGTCGGAATAGTTCGGCGGATCCTGCGTCAGTCGATTTCGTAATACCACTTCAGGCTGGCCCGCTCTTCGATCCAGTCGTGGTTCGTGAACCGCCGCGTATCCAGGCCGGCCAATTCCCAGCCCAGCTTCTGCAAGAGCAGGGCCGCGCTGACGTTGTTGGTCATGGTTCGACCGCTCACCGCACGCAGGGATTGGTCTTTGGCGCTCTGGATCAGCTGAAACAGCATGACCGTAGCGATGCCTTGCCGGCGCAGCTCGCAATCGACGCGCAGATCCAAAACCTCCATGGTGCTGAACTCCGGCCGGGGCTGCGCCAGCAGGAGCGCCATCGCCCGGCCGCCATGTTCCGCCACCAGGGCCACCCCCTCGTCGGCGCCGGTGACGATCTGCTTCAATGTGAAGGCCAGCTCGTCTGACAATGGATTGGCCGCGATGAGCTTCTCGCGCAGCGGCCGCTGCTCCAGCCGCCAGTTGGCCGCTAAGCCGGTCCCGGTACGATCCAGATGGAGGTAGTCCGTCGATTCAACGACGCTGTCGATCTCTGCGATCCACTCCAGATCGGTCGGCTTGGCAGGGCGGATATCCATGCCCATGAGTTTAGCCGTGCTTCGGAGTGGGTGCGATCCTGTTTTGGGTGCCCTTGGCGGTCTGGTATAGTGCTGCGTCCCATGCGACTGACCTATCTCGACAACAATGCCACCACCCAGCCGGCGCCCGAGGTGGTCGCGGAAATGACCACCTATCTCAGTGAAGTGTGGGCCAACCCCTCGTCGGCTCACCGCTTCGGCCAACGTGCACGGCAGGGTGTCGATGTTGCTCGGCAGCAGTTGGCCAGCTTGGTTCATGTCGATCCCAACGAAATCTGGTTCGCGGGCGGCGGCACCGAAGTCGTCAACACGCACATTCGCAATCTGCTGGCGACCCGCGCACCGCGAAAAAAAATCATCACCAGCACCGTCGAGCACAATGCCACCAGCGAACTGGCGAAACAACTTGCCCGCGACGGCTATGAGATCTTGATGATTGAGGTCAATCGCGAGGGGGAGCTTGATCTTGGTCAATTGATCGCCGCGGTGGATGACGATACCGCGCTGGTTTCCATGATGTGGGCGAACAATGAAACCGGCGTGATCTTCCCGATCGAGCAGATCGTCGCGATTTGCCACGGCGCCGGCGTGCCGTTTCATACCGACGCCACGCAGGCGGTCGGAAAGATTCCGGTCGACTTTAAGAGCGTTGGCGTCGATTGCGCAACCTTCGCGCCGCATAAGTTCCACGGGCCAAAAGGGATTGGCATTGGTTATGTCCGCAAGGGTCTGCGGTTGCGGCCGCTGCTCTTCGGCGGCCCGCAGGAACGCGGGCGGCGGGGCGGCACGGAGAATGTGCCGGGCATCGTCGGCGCCGGTAAGGCTGCGGAGCTCGCCCTGGAGCACTTGAAAGACATCCCGCGCATCAAGGCGCAGCGAGATCGGCTGGAAACCACGATTCTCAGCACGATTAAGGACACCCACGTCAACGGCTCGCGCATTCACCGCACGCCGAACACCAGCAACATCGGTTTCGCTCATCTGCAGAGCGAGGCGATCCTGCTGCTGCTGAGCGAGCAAGGCATCTGTGCCAGTGCCGGAGCGGCTTGCAGCAGCGGCAGCTTGGAGCCTTCCCACGTGATGCGTGCGATGAAAGTGCCCGACGTCATCGCCCACGGAGCGATTCGTTTTTCGCTCAGTCGCTACACGACCGATGAAGACATCGACATCTGCCTCAGCGTCTTGCCCGGCGTGATCAATAAACTTCGCTCGGTGCTGCCGGTAAGCGTATGAGGAACTGAAGCGTTGATGCCGTTCACCGATCCGATCACATTCTCGCTCACGTTGCTGTTGGCGGCGGCTGCACTGGTGTTTGCAGGGACGCGTTCACTCTGGTGGGGTTCGCCGGGGACGGGGCTGTTGCGTGGAGCGCTGGCCGCCGTCCCGGTGACTGCCATCGGCATTCTGTTTGCAGTTTCGGGGCAAGTGACCACCGGCGTTGCGCTGATGTTGGCGTGCTGCGTTTTTATGGTGACG
>JBQCCH010000522.1:0-5285 GCA_051962375.1 Tepidisphaeraceae bacterium | reverse complement strand
TGGATCCGGCGCTGGAGCAGCGGCTGCTGGAAGAGACGATCGAATACTGGCATCGCTGGATCAAGCGTTGCGCGTACAAGGGGCGCTGGCGGACGACGGTGCAGCGGTCGGCCCTGGTGTTGAAACTGCTGACGTTTGAACCGACGGGCGCGATCGTGGCGGCGCCGACCTGCAGCCTGCCGGAATGGATCGGGGGCGGGCGGAATTGGGATTATCGCTATACGTGGATTCGCGACGCGTCATTTTC
Organism: Tepidisphaeraceae bacterium; assembly: GCA_051962375.1. Lineage (GTDB taxonomy): Bacteria > Planctomycetota > Phycisphaerae > Tepidisphaerales > Tepidisphaeraceae > RYN-431. Next base: position 5,038 of record JBQCCH010000522.1, on the reverse strand, counting down.
GCTCTATGCGCTGCTTCGGTTGGGATTCACGGATGAGGCGGGCGCCTTCATGAAGTGGCTCGAGCAGCGCTGCCACGAGCGCGAAGCCGACGGCGGGCTGCAGATCATGTACGGGCTCAACGGCGAACACGAGCTCCCGGAAATTACGCTGGACCACCTCGACGGGTACAAGGGCTCCAAGCCCGTGCGCATCGGCAATGGCGCGGCGTCGCAGTTGCAGCTGGACATCTACGGCGAGCTGATGGACAGCGTGTATCTCTACAACAAGCACGGCTCGCCGATCTCGTACGACCTATGGATGCAGTTGGCCAAGCTCGTGGATTGGGTTTGCGAAAACTGGCACCGCGAGGATGAAGGAATCTGGGAGACGCGGGGCGGGAAGAAGCATTTTGTGTACTCCAAGATGATGTGCTGGGTGGCGGTCGACCGGGGGCTGCGGCTGGCCGACAAACGTTCGCTGCCGGCGGATCGGACGAAGTGGTACCGCGTGCGCGACCAGATTTATCTGGAAGTGCAGAAACGCGGGTGGGACGAGGAATTAAAATCCTTCGTCCAGCATTACGGCGGCAAGGAACTGGATGCCTCAAACCTGATGATGCCGCTGGTGTTTTTCATGGGCCCGAACGATCCGCGGATGCTGTCGACGCTGGAAGCGATCTGCCGCGACCCTTCGCAGGGCGGGTTGCTCTCGGACAGCCTGGTGTATCGGTACAACGTGCCGGGGCATCACAGCGAGAGCGGCTTTTTTGACGGGCTGATCGGCGGGGAAGGGGCATTCAACATGTGCACCTTCTGGCTGGTGGAGGCCCTGACGCGTGCCGGGCGGAATGACCGGGGCAAAGTGTCGCAAGCGCGGCTGATCTTTGAAAAGATGCTCGGCTACACGAATCACGTCGGGCTGTACGCGGAAGAAACGGGGCTCGCCGGTGAAGCGTTAGGCAACTTCCCGCAGGCGTTTACGCACCTGGGGCTGATCTCGGCGGCGTTTAATCTGGATCGGATGCTGGATGAACTCGGCATGTGACCTTGCGATCGGCCCGCTTCACCCGGATAATGACCGGCTGATGAAGATTATCTTGGCGAATCCGCGCGGTTTCTGCGCCGGCGTGAACATGGCGATCGAAGTGGTCAACGAAGTCCTGCGCCGCAAGGGGCCGCCTGTCTACGTGTTTCACGAAATCGTGCACAACAAGCACGTCGTCGAGGATTTCAAGGAACGGGGCGTGACGTTCGTCGACGGCATTGAGGAAGTGCCGCCGGGCGCGGTCATTGTCTACAGCGCCCATGGCGTGTCGCCGGCGGTGCGTCAGGCGAGCAAGGATCGCGAGCTGTACGAAGTCGATGCCACCTGCCCGCTGGTGCATAAGGTGCATTACGAGGTCGTTCGCTACGCGCGCATCGGCTATACGATCATTTTCGTCGGCCATCACAATCATGATGAGGCGGTCGGGACGGTGGGCGAAGCGCCGGACCAGATCGTCGTTGTGGAGTCGGCGGAAGAAGCGGAACAACTGGAATTCCCGCCCGGCACGAAGCTGGCGTTTGTGACGCAGACGACGTTGAGCGTGACCGATGCGCAGAAAGTCATCGACGTGCTGCGTCGGCGGTTCCCGACCATTCGGCACCCCGCCAAAGACGACATTTGCTATGCCACCACCAATCGGCAGAACGCGGTCAGTGAGTGGTCGCACGAAGTGGACGTGGTGCTGGTGATCGGCAGCCAGAACAGCAGCAACAGCCAGCGGCTGGTCGACCGCGCGGTGGAGGCGGGGAAAAAAGGGTACCTGATCGACGATGCCGACGAATTCAAGCCGGAATGGCTCGCCGGCGCCAAGAGCGTGCTGGTGACGGCCGGTGCGTCGGCGCCGGATCACCTGGTCAATGAATTGCTCGAGCGGCTGCAGGCGGAATTCGGGGCGTATATCGAACAACGCACGCTGGTGAAGGAAGACATCGACTTCGACCTGCCGAAGAGCGTGAAGCAACTGCCGGTCTTGAATGGGCGGTGAGTGGTTGCGGTGGTGAGTCGCGGCGTGTCGAGCCCTCGGGCCTGATGCAATGTCGGGCTTGATGCAGCGTCGGTCTAGATGCCCCGTTTCACCAGATCAGGAATTCGTCGCTTTCAACTTCCACTTTGGGTTCTGGCCGAAGAATTGGCAGGGGTTGTTGTAGAAGATTTCGGTGGCTTCGGCTTCGGTGTGGCCGCGGCGGCGGAATTCGAGGACGGTGTCGCTGAGCATGCTGGGGCTGGATTCGCCCCAATCGCTGGCGGAATTCACGCAGATCATTGAGGGGCCATACATTTCCAGCAGGTCGACGGCGCGCTGGGGGGTGACTTTGCTCACCGGGTAAATCGTCAGCCCCGCCCAGAAGCCGGCGTCCCGGGCCAGGCGCAGGGTGTGCTCTTCGCAATGGTCGATCAACACGCGCTCCGGCCGGATGCGCGGGTCATTCTTCAGGATCGATGTGATGATTTCGCTCCCCTTGTACTTGTCCTGCAGGTGCGGCGTGTGGATCAGGATCATCTGATCGTGCCGGGCGGCCAGATCCACCTGTTCTTCAAATATCGTGATCTCGTTTCGGGTGTTCTTGTTGAGCCCGATTTCGCCGATGCCCAGGACGCGCGGGTGGGACAACAGCGGCGGGATGAGTTGGATCACCTCGCGGGAGAGCGTGATGTTCTCCGCCTCTTTCGCGTTGATGCAGAGCCAGGCGTAATGGTCGATGCCGTAGCGTTCGGCCCGCTTGGGTTCGACTTCGAGCAGGTGCCGAAAATAGTCGGCGAAGGAAGAGGCGGACGAGCGATCGTACCCCGCCCAGAACGCCGGCTCGGAGACGGCCACCACGCCGGCGCGGGCCATATAGAGATAATCGTCGGTGGTTCGGCTGACGCAGTGAATGTGCGGGTCGATGAGTTTCATGGGGGCAGGTTCAACACGTCGATCAAATTCGAGTTTTCGAAGTTCTTCAGCCGGTGGCGATCTCGAGCGCGCGGGTCAGCACCTTGCGGGCGTCGAGGTGCGCCTCGGCAATCTGCCTGGCGGCCCGGCAGTGGTGATCGTAGCGCTTCATGACGTCCTTCAGCATGGTTTCCGCGGAGGCGGCGTCGGTGAAACGGAGAATGCCGTCGGCATCGGGGAAGATATCGCTTTGGCCGGTCTTGAGGACGATCGTGGGTTTGCCGCTGGCCAGGTAGCTGGCGGTGCGGTCGCTGAGCCAGCCGGTCTTGAGGCGCACGTAGGAGGCCTTGGCGGCGGAGAATTCGCCGAGCGAATCCTGGAGATACTTGCGATAGCTTTGCGGATCGGAGACGGCCTCGCTCATGCGGACGCGCCAGCCGTGGCCTTGCAGGAGATCGATTTCGGGCTGATAGCCGCCGATGTTGATGCACAGTTCGAGCGGCAGGCCGGTGGTTTTGGGCAGATCGAGGTAGGGCTGAAAGGCCGTCCGCTTGGAGTTGTCGTAATACTCGCCGGGCTTGTCGGGCTCGGGCATCCAGGCGTCGGTCATGAACCAGTTGGAGACGGTGGTGAAGGCCGCCTCGGCGCCCGGGGGCGTGACGGGCCAGGAGGCCAGATCGACCGGCGGCGGAACGTAGTGCCACGTCACGCCGTGCAGATTGAACTGCATGGGCGTGGTGCTCAGAAACTTGGGCCACTCGCCGACGGTGAAGTAGGACGTATGGGGAACGAATTCATACGTTCCCATGTCAAAGGCGGCCTGCAGTTGGCCGGGATCGATGTCGATCATCATCGATCGCTTGAAGGCCTTGATCAGCTTGGGGGCCAGGTCGTAGCGGTGATTGCACAGCACGTCGGCGGCGAGGGCCTCGTCGAGCGTGCGCAGGCCGGGATGATCGTAGGGATCGCCCTCCTTGGTGCAGAGGACGATGTCATCGCCGAGGCCATAGACACTGAGGCGTTCGCGCAGCGTCTTGATCTTGGCGGCGGCGAGTTCGGGGGAAGCATCCGCCAACGCGACATCGAGCCACAGCACCTCGTGCCCCAGGCTCTTGAACCCCAAGGCCCAGTTGATGAAGACCCAGATGTGGCCGCCGTCGGGATAGAAGAGCGTGTTGGGTACGGAAAGCGTGATGCGCATGGTGTTGGGCCCTGCTCCAGTGTAGCGAAAAAGCGTTGGGCCGCACCTGTCGGGTGGGGAGTTAGTCGGAGACGGGGGTGCGATCGCTGAGGATCAGTTGCACGCGTTCGGCTCGGCCGGGCGAGTCGGAGAGCAACTCCCGCCCGCCCGAAGATTCGTCAGCCACGGATCAGTGCTGATCAGCGCGTCCCGGCCCGCGTGCCGCTGCACGCGATCCAGGTCCGCCGCCAGCGAACGCACACGCCAGCGCACCGCGGCGGCATACTGATGCAGCACATCGGTTCCGCTTTGCATAGTCGGATTCATACAACAGGAGGAACAGCAGACAGGGGGGCAGTGAATGTGACCTATATCCAAATGAATTTTAGAAGGAGTGCCCATACCAGCATTTCTAAAACACATTGAACGCCAATTAAGACATAAATCCCTCGGGTGAATCTTTCACAGAGGGCGATGACGGATAGTATTCCAAACAAAGGGCTGACAACCATGATTGCCACTGCCCAGAATTGCAATCGCGACACGTCATCGATTTCATGATTAAATCGCAAGACGTACAAATAGATCAAAAGCGCTCGGCACGCGATGCAGGTTGCTGAAGCCATGATACCGATGCCAAAAGCCGCTTTTTGTCTCGATGAGACCATAGATCCTGTGATTGCGTGATCATCGAAGGTGCCGGAAGATCGCCAGACGCGGACGAGACGTGGGTCGTCTCGTCAGTGGCATGTCCTGAACGATTCTGGCTATCGAAAGTGTAATCGGCGTCGCCGATCAGCGTGCTATCGCCGGAATCGTTTTTTCACAACCCTCGTGTAGGACGGTATCGGCGAGAGCGGCATCTCCCAGTTGGTGTTGGGCCCTGCTCCAGTGTAGCGAAAAAGCGTTGGGCCGCACCTGTCGGGTGGGGAGTTAGTCGGAGACGGGGGTGCGATCG
>JBQCCH010000521.1:0-2327 GCA_051962375.1 Tepidisphaeraceae bacterium | reverse complement strand
GATCATCTTCCTTGATCACTTTTTCGTGCGTGCACCCACCCATGTACGCGCCAGCCACCATCAGCGTCAGAACAATCGTCGCTCCTCGCAGCATTCGCATAGCGGTCTCCTTTATCGAGAGCATAGGCCTCAACCCTAGAGACGTCTCGCGGCTCACAAGGTTAGGAAACTTTCCTACACCTCAATCGCCGGCTTCAAGGATCGCCAGGAACGCTTCCTGCGGGATGTCCACGCTCCCCATGCGTTTCATCCGCTTCTTGCCTTCTTTTTGCTTTTCCAAGAGCTTGCGTTTTCGGCTCACGTCGCCGCCGTAGCACTTGGCCGTCACGTTCTTGCCCATGCTCTTGATCGTCTCCCGCGCGATGATCTTCCCGCCGATCGCCGCCTGAAGCGGAATTTCAAACAAGTGCCGCTCGATCTCTTCCTTCAATCGCACCAGCAGCTTCCGGCTGCGCTGCTCGGCATGGTCGCGGTGCACGATCACGCTCAACGCGTCCACCCGCTCGGCATTCACCAGGATGTCGACTTTCACCAGGTTCCCCGCCCGGAAGCCGATCACCTCGTAGTCCATCGTGCCGTACCCCTTGGTGGCGCTTTTCAGGCGGTCGTAGAAATCGTAAATGATTTCCGCCAGCGGCAGCTCATATTCCAGGATCACGCGGCCGCTGTTGCCCAGGTACTCCGTCTTTTTATATTCGCCGCGACGCTCCTCGCAAATCCGCATCAGGTTGCCCACGCAGTCCTGCGGCAGGATCAACTGCATGTTGATGAACGGCTCGCGGATTTCCTCGATCGACGTCTGCTCCGGCAATTCACTGGGGCTGTCGATCTTTTGCGTCGTCCCATCCGTCAGCAGCACCTCATAGGTCACGGTCGGCGCGGTCTGGATCACTTCGATGTTGAATTCGCGCTCCAGCCGCTCCTGAATGATTTCCATGTGCAGCAGCCCGAGGAAGCCGCAACGGAAGCCGAACCCCAACGCGTCATTATTCTCCGGCTCAAAGCTGAACGATGCATCGTTCAAGCTCAGCCGATCCATCGCGTCGCGCAGTTCGTCGTACTGCGTCTTTCCGCTCGGATAAAAATCGCAGAACACCATCTGCTGCACCGGCTTGTAGCCCGGCAACGCTTCGGTGGCCTTGTTGTCGTCGTCGGTGATCGTGTCGCCGACGCGCACGTCGTGCAGGTCCTTGATCGCCGCCACGATGTAGCCCACTTCCCCGTGTCCGATCTTTTCCACTTGCGTCCGTCGCGGGGTGTGCTTGCCCAGGTCCGTGATCTGGTACAGCTTGTTCGTCCCCATGAACCGGATTTTCATGCCCTTGCGCAGTTCCCCGTCGATCACCCGCACATACGTCACCACGCCGCGGTAGTCGTCGTAGATGCTGTCGAAGATCAACGCCCGCGTTGGCGCCTTCGCGTCCCCGCGCGGGCCAGGCAGTTTATCGCACAGGGCGACGATCAATTCATCGATTCCCACGCCCGTTTTCGCGCTCACGGGGATCGCATCCTCCGCCGGGAACCCCAGCACCTGCTCGATTTCCTCCGCCACCTGTTCGGGCATCGCGCTGGGCAGGTCGATCTTGTTGATCACCGGCACGATCTCCAGGTTCGCGTCCGTCGCCGCATACGCGTTGGCCACCGTCTGCGCCTGCACGCCCTGCGTGCTGTCGACCACCAGAATCGCCCCTTCGCACGCCTGCATCGCCCGCTGCACTTCGTAATGAAAATCCACGTGCCCCGGCGTGTCGATGAAGTTCAGCATGTAGTCTTCCCCGTTGTGCTTGTGGAAGACCGTCACTGCCGACGCCTTGATCGTGATCCCGCGTTCCCGCTCCAGGTCCATGTCGTCCAGCATCTGCGCCTGGAACTCCCGCTCCGTGATTGCACCGGCCCGCATTAGCAGCCGGTCGCTGAGGGTGCTCTTGCCGTGGTCGATGTGGGCGATGATGGAAAAATTACGAATCTTCATGGACGTTCGGGTTTCTCAGCGGTCTGTGGACGTTTCAGGGATTTCGGATCGAACCAGACAGTTTAAGTGACAAACCGTCGATCACCAAATGCCGCCCGCGCCGTCGGCCTAAGTCCGCAAAATCACCCGCCGGCCGTTCCTGCCATTTTGTTTTTGCGTTTTCTCGACAACCCCCGGCCCGGCCATGAGATCGGCCGATTTTCACAGCGCGCCAGTGCGACGGCCCTTGCCCAGCCCGCCATGCGACTTACGCCCTGCAAAAACGCCCCCGTGTCTCGCCCACGCCCCAAATCGCCCCCATCTGCTCGATTGCCAAAGAGCACGCCCCGGCCCCCCCCGGCGCCTTGTATGATAT
>JBQCCH010000520.1:0-5927 GCA_051962375.1 Tepidisphaeraceae bacterium | reverse complement strand
CGGCAATACTGCTGATTGAAGGCCGTCACCCGGCGCTGGCTGTCGGTGACGAGGATGCCGTCCGTCGTGGCGTCGAGCGTGGCCCGCAGCATCGCGAGCGAGTGGGCGAGTTCGTCGCGCTTTTGTTCCAGATCGCTCCCGACGCGATTCGCCGAGTCATTGGCGGGCCTGCGGTCGACGGTTGAGCCCAGTGGCTCCTGCGACGCCACGGCCGATCCTTGCTGCTGTTGATGATCCGATTCCATGTGCCGTTTCCCCAGGGAAAGGACAAGGCCCTGGTGGACCAGGTGCGAAGCGCCCGAACAAGGGACTTCAACAAGGGCCTTCGATGGTCCATCATAACAGATGCCACCGGTCAAGCCGCGGTAGCCGGCATAAATCAGAGAAAGTCCGACAGTGGTGAGGCCTCCCGATCGCACGCCGCACCGATCGGCCGACGTGTGCCTGAAGGTCAGATGACACCGCGCCGGCGGCTCGGACGGGATCGTATTTTCTCGGTCTGCTGAAACAACGAAATCGTTTGCGTACGGTATGGGGAAGGGTTACAACGGCTCAGCCGATGCGGGGGCGAGTGTTCGTGTGACGTGGAGGATGTCGATGAATCCGAACGATGATCGCAACGCCGGCGCAATGCCTTCGGGCGTCAGCCGACGAAACTTCCTGAAGACGGTGGGCGCCGCGGCCGTGGCGGCGGACGGATTGCTGGGCCGCGCAATCGCCGCCGACGCACCGGCCGCCGACGATCGCTCGGCCGCCCCGGGTGTTCTCTCGGGCGAGGTCGCCATCACGCTCACGATCAACGGCAAACCGCGCAAGCTGAAGGTGGAGCCGCGAACGACGTTGTTGTCGGCGATGCGCGACCGGCTCGATCCGCCGCTGACCGGCCCGAAGCTCGTGTGCGACGCCGGCACGTGCGGGGCATGCACCGTCATGGTCGACGGCAAAACCGCCTACGGGTGCTCGCTGCTGGCGATCGACATGGTCGGGCGCAAGCTCACCACGGTCGAAGGGCTGGGCACGCCGGATCACTTGAGCCCCGTTCAACAGGCATTCTGCGAGAAAGACGCGATGATGTGCGGCTTCTGCACGTCCGGCTTCGTCACCAGCGTGACGGCGCTGCTGCAATCGAACCCCGACCCGAGCCTGGAACAGATTCGCGAAGGGTGCAAGGGCAATTTCTGCCGTTGCGGCACCTTCCCCCACGTGTTCGAAGCCGCCCAGGCCGCCGCCAAGGCGATGAAAAAGGTCTAGCCGCACGCTTCGTCGAGCGCAGACCGCCGTTTTTTCGAGGACGCCATGCCCGATACCAACGCCGAGCCGAAGAAAAAGAAGATCAAGGTGCCCAAGGTCGTGAATGGGGTGCCCAGCGAGGTCGAGATCGAAGTCGATGACGTTGCCGGCCCGACGTGGGGGCCCAACGACAAGCATCGCCTGCTCAACACCAAGCTCCCCCGCGCCGACGGCCCCGCGAAAACGACAGGCACGGCGATCTACACGTACGACGTCAAGCTGCCGGGCATGCAGTTCGCGCGGTTTGTCGTCTCGCCGCATGCGCACGCGACCGTCACCCGCATCGATACGTCGGCCGCCGAAAAAATCCCCGGCGTGACGGCGATCATCCCCGCGAACAAGAACGTCAACCACGAAGGAGAGCCGGTCGTCGCCATCGCGGCGAAGACGCCCGAAGCCGCCGACGATGCGGTGCGTGCGGTGAAGGTGGAATACGACGTCAAACCCTTCGTGGTCGTCGCCGAAGATGCGCTGAAACCGGGCGCCCCGGAGATTTTCCCACCCGCCAGGGCCCGCAAAGAAGAGGGCAACGCCGACGAAGTCGACCAGGCGCTGTCTCATTGCGATGCGGTGGTGGATGTCGAATACCGCACGCGGATCATGCACCACTGCTGCCTGGAAACGCATGGCATGGTCGTTGATTACCGCGGCGGGCGCACGGCGACCGTCTACGCGTCGACGCAAGGCACCTTCACCATCCCCTCCGATTCAGCCCGCACGCTGGGGCTGAAGGAATCGGACGTCACCGCCATCGTGCAGAACATGGGGGGCGGCTTCGGGTCGAAATTCGGGATCGGCATCGCGGGCATGTATGCGTGCCGGCTTTCGAAGCAATTGGGCGTGCCGGTGAAGATGATGCTCACCCGCCGCGATGAATTCCTCACCGCCGGCAACGGGCCGGGGTCGATCCAGAAGCTGAAGGCGGGCGTGAACAAGGATGGCACGCTGGTGGCTGTCCGGTCGGTCACGCACGGGCTCGCCGGCGTCGGCCGCGCGAACATCGCCGCCCAGCCGTATCAATATAAGGCCGAGCATTTCTGGCGCGAGCAGACGCCGGTGAACACCAACGAAGACGCGTCCGTCGCCATGCGGGCGCCCGGCTTCCCGCAGGCTTCGTTCGCGATCGAATCGCTCATGGACGAATTGGCCGAGAAGATCGGCATGGATCCGGTGGAGTTCCGAAAGAAAAACGCGACCAACCCCACCCACGTTCGTCAGCTGGACAAAGGGGCCGAGGTGATCGGTTGGAAGAACCGACTCGCGCAGGCAGGGGCCACGCCCGGGACGCTGAAGCGCGGCTTCGGTTGCGGGATCGGCGCCTGGGGCGGTGGGGGCGGGCCGCAGTGCGTCGTCACGGTCAACATCCAGCGGGACGGCTCCGTCTCTGCCGAGGTCGGCTCGCAGGACCTGGGCACGGGGACGCGCACCTACATCCGCGCGATTGTGGCCGAAGAATTGGGCCTGGGCATGGACGATGTCGTGGAAAAGATCGGCAACTCCAAGCTGGGCCACGCCAACGCCTCGGGCGGTTCGACCACGGCCGCCTCGCTCGCGCCGGCGGTGAAAGATGCCGCCTTCAACGCTCGGCAAGCCTTGGCCCGGCTGGTGGCGCCCCTCATCGGCGCGCAGGCGGACGCGGTGCTGTTTGCCGACAAAAAAATCCAGGGCAATGGTCGATCGATCGATTGGAAGCAGGCGTGCGCCGCCGTGCCGGCCGGGGGATTGTCCGTGCAGGGCAAGTGGCAACCGGGGCTTTCGTCCAATGGCGCTCATGGCGCGTCCTTCGCCGAAGTCGAAGTCGACACCGAGACCGGGCACGTGCGGGTTGTCAAAATGTGCCACGTGCAGGACGGCGGCCTGATCCTCAATCGCCTGGCGGTTGAAAGCCAGATCAACGGCGGCATGATCCAGTCGCTGGGCATGGCGCTGTTCGAGCAACGCGTGATGGACGCCCGCCTGGGCGTGATGCTCAATCCCGGCTTCGGCGACTACAAGCTCCCCGGCTGCCTGGAAATCCCGGAACTCATCCCCGTGATCGACGATGAAGATGACCGCCAGGCGGTGATCGGCATTGCCGAGCCGGCAAACATCCCCGGCGTCGGCGCGATCGCCAATGCCGTCTACAACGCGTGCGGCGTGCGCGTCCGCGACCTGCCCATCACCCCCGACAAAATCCTCAACGGATTGCACGGCATCAAGGCGTAAGGAGAACTCATGCAAGCATTCGAATGGGCCAACGCCAAAACCACCCACGACGCGGTCCGCCTGCTTTCGCATGACGGCGCCGCAGCCGGCCGCGACCCGGACCAGTGGCCGCATCCGATCGGGGGCGGCCAAGACCTGCACACGACGATGAAGGCCTACATCGTCACGCCGCCGCGCGTCGTGAACCTAAAAACCATCCCCGACGCCGGCCGCATCCGCTTCGATGCTTCCACCGGCCTGACGCTCGGCGCCACGGCGACGCTCACCAACATCGCCGAACACCCGGACGTCATGCATTTCGCCCCGGTGCTGGTCGAAGCCATCCACAGTGTCGCCACGCCGCAGATTCGCAACATCGGCACCATCGGCGGCAACCTGGGGCAGCGTCCGCGCTGCTGGTACTTTCGCCTGGAGCAGGTCAAATGCCTCAAGCGCGGCGGCGACACGTGCTACGCCAAAGAGGGCGAAAACAAATACAACGCGATCTTCGGCACCGACGCCCCGTGCGTGATCACGCAGCCTTCCGATCCGGCCCAGGCGCTGGTCGCCCTGGGGGCGGTCTTCACGATCGCCGGCCCCAAGGGCGAGCGCGACGTGGCGGCCGCCGACTACTTCCGCATGCCGACGCAGGACGATCCCTTTCGCGAAAATGTGCTCGGCCCGGGTGAGTTTGTGTCGCAGGTGCGGATCGCCCCCACGCCGCTCGCGGCGCGGTCGACGTATCTGAAATTCAAGGAACGCGCCTCGCTCGATTTCGCGATGGCCAGCGTTGCGGCGGCGGTCGATCTGGCGGCCGACGGCACGGTGAACGCGGCCCGCATCGTGCTCGGCGGCGTCGCACCGATTCCGTGGCAGCGGCCCAATGTCGATGGATTCCTGAAAGGGAAAAAGCTGGATCAACCCACCATCGCCAAGGCGGCCGAGCTCGCCGTCGCCGATGCCAAGCCCCTTTCGCAAAACGGCTACAAACTGCCGCTGACACAAACCCTCGTTCGCCGGGCATTGACGAAGCTGGCGACCTGATTTTGGGCGACCTGATTTTTTCGGAGACAAACCATGGCCTCTGACGCGAATTCATCCGAACCGATCGCCACGCCGTTCTGCGGCGAGCTGCGGTCGAAGAAATACTTCATGCTGGAGACGATCCCCACGGAGGCCGAAGCCTATTTCGATCCGAGCGGGCATTGCTGGTGCTATCATACCCAGAAGGGGACCGGGCCCGACGGCTTGCACGTCAGCCCGCACGACTGCACGCCCGGCCGCCGTTGCTATCGCTCGGCACTGGCGGATGTGACCTGAGCCCTCGTTGTTTTTTCAGGATGTACGTCATGAGCAATCGATCGAACGTCGTCGGCAACAAAGGATGTCCGTCAGGGATGCGCTGGCTCGCGCTGGCCTTGCTGCCGCTGGCGGGGGCTGCGGCGCTGTCGACGCCCGCCCGGACGACCGCGGCCGTTCATGGCGAGTACGTCGAAGCCCGCACCGCCAGCGTCTTTGCCGGCGCGTGTCACTACAACGGCGAGCGCGTCACCGAGGGACGCTCGGCCGTGCTCGCCTGGAACATCACCGGCGGGGCATTTCAGGGCGTCGATTTGTCCGGCACGCGGGTGATGGCCGCCGTCGCGTGCGATGACAACCTCGCCGAAACCGCCGCCGCCCGAAAGGCGGAATTCGTCGTCGACGCCAAGACCGACGCCCAGGCCTCGGCCGCCGTCGACTGGGTGAAATCGCACTGCGCGTCGCAGCTTGGGTCGGTGGTCGGCGTGCGACGCGAACCGATCACGTTCCAGCAGGGGTCGGAAGTGTTTCATGTCGCCGCCGACAAGTTCGCGGCCTTGTCGGTTCGGGCGATGCCCAATCACGAGTGCTGCTCGCAACCCAACCTGGTCTGGTACCAGCCGCTCATGCCCATCGACGGCCGCCGCGTGGGGTACACCGAATCCGCCGAGTACGATGCCGCCCGCATCGGCGACGGTTGGCAGCGCAGCGACGAAAACAGCGCGTTCTACGGCCATTTCCAGGATTAAGCGGCCCGATTCCCGCGCGTCTGCACCCGCGCGCCGCGTGCCGCTTCCCTTGCAGTTTTGATTCCCGGGGATCAACATCGCCCGGCTTCGATCGTACTGTCACCAGCCTCATCGCTCCGCCGTGCTACGACGGGGCAGAGGGTGAGTGCAGAGGTCGATGCCGACTCAAACGCTGTCAAAAGGAATTGCTCGCATGCCCAATCTCGTTTCTTCTGTGCGTCGTTCCAGCCGCAGTCGCGTCTGGGGCGTGGCCGCCTGTTTGCTGACGCTTGCCGCTCACGCCGCCATTGCCGATGAACTGCCGCGCGAGCGGGTGTCATTGGATGATGGCTGGCACTTTCAGAAGGGGGAGCCGCAGGGGCTGGAGGATCAACTGGGTTACGGCGTGCTGAAGCCGTGGCTTCT
>JBQCCH010000519.1:0-6878 GCA_051962375.1 Tepidisphaeraceae bacterium | reverse complement strand
GAATCCAGCACCAGTTGCATCCCCACCGGCTCCGGCCGCCCGTAGACGTATTGGCCCGTCAGGTTTGCCCAGATGCTTCGGCCGATCGAAGCGTAAGCCGTCTTCAGGGTGATCTGCTCGTGATTGCCCACCGCATCGACATTGAACCCGAGCCCCCGCGATTGCGCGATCGGAAACCCGCTCCCCACGGCCGTGAAAAACCAGTCGCCCGCGTGCTGCCCCGCGAACGTCAATTCCGCCCGCGCCTTGAGCGTCGGCGTCGCGCCGCTCCCGGTCGATTCGATCCCCGCCTCCACCAATTGCACCGCCGACGCCGTGTTGTGCAGAACGAAGCGGGCGTTCTCAATCTTGATCTGCGTTTTGCGGCTCGCCCGAATCATCGGCACGTTGATCGTGGTCGTGGCGTCGGTCCAACGGTTGCCCGTCGTCAGGGCATTCAGGTGCGTCTCAAACACGCCCCCGGCCGCGTGCCCCGTCAGCGTGAGGCGCGCGTTTACCTGCGGCTTGCCCGGCCAGATGTTCGCCGCGTCGATCGCCAGCGTCCCCTGGCTCTGCACGCCCACCGGGAAGGCAATCTGCTCCCAAGACGCATTCAGCGACCCCTTCTGCTGATCCAGGTCCGCCTGCCCCGATGCCCGTAAGGTGCCGTCCGCAAACCGCACGCGCAAGTCTTCCACTTGCGCCAGCATCCCCACGAGCGACACCTTCCCGCCCGCCAGCGTCACCGTCGGCACGGCGGGGGCGTGCAGCGAAAGATCGTCCGGCTGCACCGCAATCGTGTTCCCTTCGACGCTGATCCGCGCGCGACCGTCGGCCGCGTAGGGGCCGACCTGCACCGCGTCTTTCGGCAAGGTCAGCGTGCCGGCGATTCCCGTCGCCGTCCGCTCGCCCGTCCACGACGCCGTCACCGCCACGTCTTTGGGCAACGCCTGCGCCTGATCCCCCAGCAGCGGCGCCAACGCGTCGACCAATTTCGGATCAACATGCGCCGTCACATCGTGCGGCCACGCACCGGCCGGCACGACTTTCCCTCTCGCATCCGCCAACGCGCCGGCATCCGCCTCAAACGCCCACGCCAGTTGCCCCTGGTTCTGCCCCTTCAGCGTCAGGTGATCCAGCTCCACCGATCGCCCGTTCGCAAGCGTGATCCGCGCTTTGGCGTCATCCACCCGCAGGTTCGGCAGATGAACCGCGCCGCTGCCCGTGTCGGTCGCCGACGCCTTCGCGGGGCCGGCCACCTGCGTCAGCGCCTGCTGCAGATTCCACGTGCCCGACGCATCCTGCCGAATGTCGACAAACGCCCCGAGCACCTCGGCGTGATCAATGTCCACCTGCTGCGTCAGCAACACCATCGGCAAGGCGGTGTGTTTCGCCGTGATGCGATCGACCGACAAAAACGGCTCGCTCTGCAACGGCATGCCTACGCGCAGCTGCTCGATCGTCGTATCGCCCAGCCAGCCCAGCGATAATTTGCCGATGTCCACCCGCAATCCCGTGACATGCTCCGCAATCCGCACGGCAATCTGGCGCGGGTAATCGCTCCACAAAAATAGCTGCACCAGCACCAGCACCACGATCAGGCCAATTACGCCGGCAACGAATACCTTGCGGAAAAACCGGCGCACGCGGTGCGGCTTACGCGCCGGCGGGGCGGGCGATGCAGCCGGCGGGGATACGGGGTTTTGCGGGGAGTCGGCCATCACGCAACTTCAAAAGAACTTCCGGCGCATCGGCCGACGATCACTGCACCGGCCCGAACGCATCGATCCGGCTTAAGGCTCGGTCGGCACGATGTTGCCCACCGTGCTCGGGCCGATCCCCAGGAACCAGTAATCCTGCCGCATCGTTTTGCCGTGCATCGGACCCGATTGGGCGACCAGATCGCCGGTCTTGTTCCAGTAAGCGACGTACGCCACCGACCCAAACCCCTTTTGCGTGGTGCGTTTCACGATCGCCAGTTCCGGCGTCGCCGCGGGAACGCCCGCCGTCTGCGACAGGCTCGGCAAATACAGCGCGGGAATGCCCAGCAGGAATTCGGTCCGGTCCACGCCCACGCCCAGCGAGCGCAGCTCCATGATGATCTGGGCGTCTTCCTTCTTGTCCACCAGCCGCACGCCCGACGCCAGCGCCTTGGCGCGAACTTCGCCCACCAGGTACTGCGTTTCCTGGACGGCATTGCGCTCCTGGAAGCCGTACAGGTATTCCGGATCGACAAAGACCACCCGATCCCGCAACGCGTCCATCGACAACTGCGCCACCGCGCGCTCCAGCGCTTCGGACTCCAGATATTGCTCCGTGGCCGAGCGGGGCGGATCAGTCACGCGGATCGAAGCGCACCCACCCAGAAGCAGGACACACGCGGACGCGATAAACGACGCCGGAAAGAGGGATTGGAACACGCGAACTCTCAACTGCACCGGACTATAGACGCTGCGATCCGAATCGACCAACGAAGGAAAATTCATCGGCCCGAAATATTCATCGCCCGCGACAAATGGCCGCCCGCCTGTGCGAGCCGGGATTCGGCGTCGGCGGCGCTCAGCTTTGCCCGATGCATCAGGATTGCCGTCTTCACATGACCGTTCGCTTCGCTGATCAAGCGTCGCGCGGCATCGGCGTCGATGTCGCAGGCGATCGCCAGCATCCGCACCGCCCGGTCGCGCAGCTTGGCGTTGCTGGCTTTCATGTCGATCATCAGATTTTCGTAACACTTGCCCATCCGCACGAAGGCGGCCGTCGTCAATTGGTTCAGCACCAGCTTCGTCGCCGTGCCGGCTTTCAGGCGCGTGGAGCCGGTCAATACCTCCGGGCCCACCAGCGGGCGGATCGTCACGTCATATTTGGGCTCGCCCGTGAATGGCGCGACGCACGTGATGAACACCGTGGCCGCCTGGCGCGTTCGCGCCTCGGCAAGCGCGCCGTGGACGAAGGGCGTCGTTCCGCCGGCCGCGATGCCGCACACCACGTCATGGGCCGACACGTCGCGCGCCGCCACCTGACGCTGCCCGTCTTCGAACGAATCTTCCGCCCCTTCTTGCGCCCGGAACATGGCCGCTTCACCGCCGGCGATGATGCCCAGCACCTGTTGCGGATCGGACCGAAACGTCGGCGGACACTCCGACGCATCCAGCACGCCCAGCCGCCCGCTCGTGCCCGCGCCGACATAGATCAGCCGCCCGCCCGCCTGAAATTTCGACACGATGAGCTCGACCGCCGCCGTCACGTCATGCCGAACCGCCGCCACCGCATCGACCGCAATCCGGTCCTGCCGATTCATCAGCGCCACGATGTCCGCCGCCGACATGCGGTCCAATCCGTAGGAATGCGGCAAGCGCTGCTCGGTCAACAACAGGGAACGATCGATCATCCGTTCCAAAATACCGCAATGCCTGCCGATGAACAGGTCGCGCCGCGACCGCACGCGAGCCGTTATTGTTTCATCAGCGTCATGCCGCACTTGGGGCATTTGCCGGGCGCATTGCTCCGGACGTCCGGATGCATCGGGCAGACGTAGACGGCGTTCGGCTCCGTCGCGGTGGCGGTGCGGTGTTCGATGCCGTCGCGCTGCAGGTCGGCGGAAGTCGCCTCGCTGGCGACCGTGCCCGGCGGATGCGCGTAATCCTCCGGAAAACCCGTGGCCGGGAGCGTGTCACGCACCTTTAGGAACGTGAACATGCCCCCCATGTCGATGTACCCGAACGGCCCCTCCGCGCCGCGCATCGGGATCGTGTTCTCAGGGATCGGCATCATGTCGGCCATTTTCCCCATCTCCCCCATGCCCGTCTTGCCCATGGCCATGTACCCCGGCGACAAGCGCCGGATCCGCTCGCTCAGCCCACGCTGATCCACGCCCAGCGTCACCGCATTGCCGTGGCCCATCTGGTTCATGAAGTGATGGCTCATGTGGCAATGCATCGCCCAATCCCCCGGCGCATCGGCGATGAATTCGATCGTCCGCGTCGCGCCCACCGGCACCAGCACCGTCACCTCCGGCCAGCGCGCGCTCTGCGGGATCACGCCGCCGTCCGTCTGCGTCACCTGAAACGAATATCCGTGCAGGTGAATCGGGTGGTGATCCATCGGGCTCAAATTGCCGATCCGGATGCGCACGCGCTCGCCCGTGCGGGCGACCAAGGGATCGGTCCCCGGATACGCACGGCTGTTGATCGTGAAGATGTTGAAGTCCGTCATCTCCGTCGGATCGGGCCGGTTGGTGCCGGGCTTGATGCTCCACTCGCTCAGCATCAACGCGTAATCCCGGTCGACGCGTGGCTCCAGCGGCTGGCGCGGATGGATGATGAACAGCCCCATCATGCCCATGGCCGCCTGCGTCATGTCGTCGTAATGCGGGTGATACATGTGCGTGCCGTGCTGCCGCAGCGTGAATTCGTACTTAAACGTTTCGCCCGGCTTGATCGGCTTCTGATTCGCGCCGGCGACGCCGTCCATTCCGTTCGGCAGTATCAGGCCGTGCCAGTGCACGGTCGTCGGCTCGGGCAATTCGTTGGTGACGTAAATCCGCACCCGATCCCCTTCGACCGCCTCAATCGTCGGCCCTGGGGTAGAACCGTTGTAACCCCAGGCCGTCACCCGCAGACCGGGTGCGAATTCGTGCTGAATCTCCTGCGCGATCAGGTGCCAGACCTTCACGCCATCCACCACCTTGTACGGCAGCGTCCGGCCATTGGGCGTGACGACCGGCAGGTAATCGCTCGGACCCGTCGCCGGCGTGCGGGGTGGGGCGTCGGCGGTAGGGCGGGTGGCGATCGGGTTATCCTGCCCCAGCGCGCGGCTGCCGTCGCGCAGGAGCAACGCGCCGGTCGCGACCGACGCCAGCAAAGCCTCTCGGCGTGTGATTTCCGTAGACATGATGCGCTTCTCAATTCTTGTCAGATTCAATCGGTCAATGACGCAGCCCGTTACTGCTTCGCGCCGGTATCCTTGCCGGCGACCGACGGCGTTGCACTTGCCGCCGATCCGCCGGCCAACAAATGCTCCACTTCCGTTCGCGCGTGCCAGTAGTCGCGCCAGGCGAGTGTCGTCGCGAGGTCGGCCTGCAGTTCACCTTGTTTCGCCTGCATCAGGCCGAACACGTCGTTGAACATCGCGTTGTAGTAAAGCTGCGTCTGGTGAAACACCTCGCGCCGCAGCGGCAGGATCGATTTCTGGTACGCCTGCAGCCGCTGGCCCGCCCGCTCCAGCATCGCCAACGCCTGGCGCCCGTCCGACCGCAATTCCACGCGATCGGCCAGGTAAGATTGCAGCTGCATCCGCACCGTCGCGTCGGCGAGCAGCCGCTGCGCCTGCCCCTGGCTGAAGACCGGCAACGATACGCTGAACGCCGGCCCGACGTACCAGCGCGGCGCGTCGCGCTCGGCGGCAGCGCCGACATCCAGCTGATCCACCCACGCCGTCGCCCGCGCGATCCCCGCCCGCTCGCCCGCCGCCAGCAACTGTTGCTTCATCGCCAGGAGCGACAGGTTCTGCGTTTCGATCGTCTTGGCCGCATCCTTCGGCAACGGCTCGGCGATCGTATCGGCCAGCGGCGCGAGCCGGATCGCCGTCGGATCATCCAGCCCGATCACGCGCGCCAATCGCTCCCGCGCCAGCGTCACGTCCAACGCAGCGTCGGACACATCCAGCTCTGCCTGGGCGGCTTCGGCGCGGTGCACGGTCTGCAGCAGCACCGAAAGATTGCCGGCCTTGTTCAGCCGATTCGCAAAATCGCCGGTGATGCTGGCCGCCTCCGCGATCTGCCGCCGCCAGCCTTGCATCGCCTCGGCGGCTTGCGCGTCGATCGTCGCCAGCCGCACCGCTTTCGCCAGTTCCAGAACCGCTTCGGCCGCCCGATACTTCGCCGCCGTCAGTTCCGCCGTAGCGATCTTCCGCTCGGCCGGCAGCTTGAGCAGCTCGATTAAGCTCTGCAGGATCGACACATCCCACTTGGGGCTCTCACCCCGGGCGAGTTTCAGATCGATGTCGAGCACCGGATTGGTCGGCGTGACTGCGTTGATGTACCGCGCCTGCGAAACGCCGAACGATTCAAAGGTTGCCTGCAGACGGCGGCTGTTGACCAACGCCAACTGCACCGCCGACGCCGGCGTCATCGGCTCGGCCAACAGCTTCGCACTTGCCGCCGCGATCTGCGCATCATCCGGCCGATAGACCGCGCCCGGCACGCCGCGCTCGGCGCTCAACTGCAGCACGTTCGACACCCCGGCATCATCCGGCACATGCGCACAACCGGCCAACCCACCCAGGAGGAGCCCGGCAACGCCAATTCGATGGATCCATGGAGAGATCAAAACCAGCTCCCTTCGATCGAAAGCGTGACGCACCCTGCAACAGGTGCGGCACGTGAAAGAATTACTTCTTGCAGCAACCGGCGCCCGAACCGCAGCAGGCCGCATGCGTCGGGCAGCAGCCGCCGTCTTTCTGACAGCAAGGCTTGTTGCTTTCACAGCAGGCCGCGCCCGCCTTGCAGCAGGCGGCGGCGGGTTGGGTCGTCGCCGGCGCCGTATCCGCCGACACCGGGCTTGGCAGGTACAGGCACGCAGCAGACAGAAGGGCGAACGATCCTAAAATCAATGCTTTCATATCAATCCTTAAAAAGTCGACGCACCCGGCAGCCGACGTGAACCCGCACACCGGCGTTGCCGATCGGCAGACGCGGGCACCGTCACGCAAAGCCACCAGCCCCACGCCGGAGACCATCAAACATGTGAAAAACAAACACGTTGAAAAACGAGGGAAATCGCAAACGCCGCGCGCAAGGGGAGAGCGCGCCTGGAGCGCTACGTCGTCCAGACGCAAAGCACCTGCTGCGGGCGTTTCGCAGGCGATGGAGAGGCGGCATCAACCGTCCGCACGCCCAGCGT
>JBQCCH010000518.1:0-3870 GCA_051962375.1 Tepidisphaeraceae bacterium | reverse complement strand
CCAATAGCAACGTCAATCCGTACGCGAGATCGGCCCGGATTTGAGCGTTGGTCGACGCTCGCTGACGCTCCTGCCGCATGAGCCGCGGGAGCGCCGTGGGCAATGTGCCCGCGCGCTCGGCCGCCGCGATGCGGTACTGCAGGGTCAGGGGCAATTCGCCTGCCGTCGCCCAGATCGCCCGCGCGAGCGACGAGCCGGTCTCCAGCTTAAACAGCAATCGCCGCAGCCGCCGCCTCACGCCGCCGCGTGCGTCGCGCTCAGCGGCGTTCAGATATTGGCTTAGCGGCAATTCCAGTGCGATCGCCGCCGCAACATGCGTCAGGACGGCCTCCGCTTTTTTTCGTCGTGCGCGTTGCAGCACTTGGCCGAACGCCACCACCGTCAGCATCGCCAGCACCGCCGGCAGCAGGATCAACCCCGGGTTCAAAAAAGGAAATTCAAAAGCCAGCGGAAGCCCGCCGATCAGTGCCACGCCGACCAAAAGCCAGCCGACCTGTGCCAACCCCCGGGTGAGGGTGGATTGCGGCGAGGCGAGAACTTGGAATTCATCGGGCGGCGTCATGGTTCACGTCAGGGAAATCAGCTGCTCCAGAAGATTCGATAGCGGCATCCAGAGGGTGTACATGATGATGGCGGCCAGCACGCCGACCCCGAGGAGCAACGCGGGCATCACCCGGTCGGGAATCAGCCGGATTTGCCGCTCCGCCTGCTGTTGAAATTGCTCCGCCAACGCCGACAACGTCTGCGGCAATCGCCCCGTCAATTGTGCCAGGTCGATCGCCATCGGAATCATGGCCGGCAACCGTTTCAGCGAAGCCTCCGTCACGGGCCGGCCGTGCTGCAGTTGGGTGGCGATCGCTTCGGAATCTCGACTGAGCGACGGCAGCGACACCGCGTCGGCGGCCATCGCGAGCGCCTGCGGCAGGTCCAGGCCCGATTCCGTTCCGATCGCCAGCACATCCAGCCACGATGCCACGTAGCTGTCGCGTGCCGCGCGACCCATCAGCGGGAGGCGCAAGACCACCCGATCCAGCCATGCTCGATCGCGCCCCGAAGCCCGCAGCACCGCCTGCGCGCCGGCCGTCCCCACCGCGCCGATGCCCAGGATCGCCAAGGCATAAGGCGCCGCCAGCCCCAGGTAATAAACGCCCCACGCCAGCAGCGGGATCGGCGCGGTCGCCGCCGCCGATCCTTGCTTGAACGCCAGTGCCCGCATGGGCATCTGGCTGACCAATCGGAAATAGTTGGGCAGCAATCCATAGGCCAGCAGCGTCAGCAACACCAGCAGCGCCGTGAAGACCACCGTCGGGTAGGCGCATGCTCGCCACAGCGCGTCGCGGAGGGCGGCGACCGTCTCCATGTGCCGCCCGAATCGCGCCAGCACGCCCGGCAGGTTCGCCGTGCGGATGCCGACCTCGATCAATCGACCATACAAGGGCGGGAAGCCCTGCCCGTGCCGCGCCATCGCTTGTTCGATCGGCATCCCCGCCTGCAGGTCGGCCATCAGGGCATCGACCGCCCCCTTCAATTTCGACGACCCCATCTCCCGCGACAGCAGGCCCAAGCCCTGCTCCATCGGCATGCCCGAGCGGCTGATCTGCAGCAGGTATTCATTGAATTGCTGCAAATCCGCCGCGCCCAAGGGCGCCGCCCTTTCCCCACGCGGCTCAGGATGGTTCGATGGGTCAGCCAACGCGCTCCTCCGCATAAGCCGGGCGTCGGCGTCTTCGATCATGCCTCGAAGCCCGCACGCGCCCTCCCCCGCTCATGTCCGCTCCACCCGCGGACCCCACGAAAATTCCTCGCAACCGCCGCCGATGCGTCAACGCGCCATTCGCCCTTGAGGGCTTGTGCCCCTATACTGGGGTTTCGATGATTCGGGCACAAAAAGTTCGCGAAATGGCACTGTCGGTGCTCTTTGCCTGGGATTCCGCCGGCGAAGTGGATGAAACGGCCGCCTTGCAGATCGCCATGGACGCCGATTCGCAAGACGCCACCGCACGCGTCCGCGCGATCGAAACCGCCCATAAGGCCTGGGAATACCGCAAGCAGGCGGATGAATGGATCGAGCGCCTCGCCCCCCAGTGGCCGCCCCGCCGCCAGCCGTCGGTCGATCGAAATTTGCTGCGCCTCGCCCTCTGGGAGCTAACCAGCAAGGAAACCCCGCCCAAGGTCGTCGTCGATGAAGCCATCGAGCTCGCCAAGCGGTACTCCACCGAAAATTCCCCCAGCTTCGTCAATGCCGTCCTCGATTCGGTCCTGAAAGACCTGGGCTATCTCAAATCCGACGAATTGCCCGGCGTCTGAACCGCGTCCTCAATGGACGCTACCGTCATCGCTCAGAGCTGCAGGCTTCGCTCAGGGCTGCGGTTTTTTCGCGTCCAGCACCGCCTGGGCCGCGATCACCTGTCGGCGAATTTCCAATAGCCGAATCCCCCGGATCGAAGCGCTCGCCCAGGTCACGTCTCCGGTCACCGCCCCGTAGTGCACCACGCGCAGCTGCGCTTCGCGGGCGCCGCCGTCATCGCGGTTTTGCACCGTCAATCCGCCGACCTGAAACCTCGCATCCACCGTATCCAGCGTGCCCGCCCGGCGGTCGATCTTGCTCATCGCTTCCAGCCCGTCGATCAATTTTTTCACATCCTCCGCATCGACATACCCGCTCACCGCGCGCCCGGCTCGGATAATGCGGATTTCAATCCCCTCGCGCGAGGCCTGCCCCTCCGCGGTCATCCGCACCGCCGACACCACGATCCCGCTCCCGTCATCGCCGCCGAGGGTCGGCTGCTGCTGGGTCGATTTCACCACCACCACCCCCACCAGCCGCTCCATCGTCTCCAATTCGGTGATCGGCAGATCCTTCTGATTGATCACCACCACGCCGGCCGTCGTTTGCGGGGTGTCGGTCGCTTCCTGGGCCCCCGCCCCGGACACCATCGCACCCGCCAACAGCACCCTCAAAAACGCCTGTCGCATCAGACACCTCGTTTTTAGCCGACGCCATTTTTATCTAACGTCGTTTGTATCCAACGGCTTCGCCCGTCACGGGCCTTTGCTCTTGGCCTGCACCACCACATGCCCCGCCAGCGCCGGCACGTCGATCGTATGCGTGCTCAGCGTCCACTGGCGCTTCTGGGCCCCGCTCATCGCGGCGATTTCTTCGCTCACCCGCGGGCCTTTCAGCGCCAGGAGCACGCCCCCCCGTTTCAGCAGCGGCCGACACCACCCCAGCAGCTTGCTCATCGCAGCCACCGCCCGGGCCGTCACCACATCGAATTTCAACTCCACCTGCTCCATCCGCCCGTGGTGCGTCGTCACATTGTGAACGCCCACCGCATCGCACAGGCCTTGCACCGCGTCCAGCTTTTTCCGGGTCGCATCGATCAGCGTCACCCGCATCTGCGGCCTCGCGATCGCCAGGATCACCCCCGGAATCCCGCCCCCCGTCCCCACGTCCGCCAGCGTCACCGCCGACTCCGGGATGAATTTCAGCAGCGTCAACGCATCGGCCACGTGCTTCACCTCCGCATCCGCCTTGTCGGTGATCCGCGTCAGGTTCAGCACCTTGTTTTTTTCAATCAGCCCGTCCAGGTACGCATCCAACTGCCCCAGCTGCGCGTCCGACAGGCTCACGCCCGCGTCGGCTGCGATCGTTGTCCAAAGCGAATTCATCCGGCTTACCCTAATCCCATTCGCCCTAAGTCGCCAAAATCACCCTCAGGCCGTTCCTGCCACTTTCTTTTTCACAATTTCCCGTAACCCCCGGCCCCGCCCAGGCCCCCCCGCAATTTGAACACCGCGCCAGCGCAACGGCCCACGCCCCGCCCGCCACACCACAAATCGCAATCGAAAACCCAAAACCCCCCCCCC
>JBQCCH010000517.1:0-2562 GCA_051962375.1 Tepidisphaeraceae bacterium | reverse complement strand
CAGACGAATCGGCGGAAATAGGAGGCCCAGCCGTAGCAGGGGGCGATCAGGCGATAGCAGTAGTCGGCCGCCAGCGCGGCGGGGATGTCCACGTGTTGTGCCAAAGCGTCGCGGGCTGCGTCGACATCCGTCGGCACGTTGCGCCACCACGCCTGCCAACCCCGAAGCCCGGCCAGTTCGAGCGAGCGATCCGCTCGCGCCATCGAAACGCCGTGGGTGAACAGATCGGCTTCTTCGCCGTCGCCGGCGGCGAATGCGGCGCACCACCGGGCGACGGCACGATCGACGGTCTCGGCGAACGTGGTGCGGTGCTGGGCATCGTACCGTTCGGCGAAGCGCTGCAGCTTCGGCACGGTCTGCATGATGGCGGCATCGTCGGCGGTGTCGTGCAGGAGCGCATCCAGCTCATGAGCGCCGACACCGAGGCGCTCGGCGGCGGCGCTTAAGGCGTCGGCCGAGAGTCGACCGTCCTGCCATCGCTCGCGGAAGTGGGCGAAGCTGGGCAGCACGCGTCCGCCGAGTCCGGGCTCGATGGCGAGGATCGCGTCGGCGATGGGGTGATCGATCCAACCCAGGAACGGGTTGACGGCCACCAGGTTCGGCAAATCCCACATCGGCGGGATGCGCTGGCACGTGGCGAGGATCGCATCGGCCAGGGGGGCGTGTTGGGGTTCAGTGGGCATGGGCCGTTCCTTGGGGCAATCGGTGGTGGATGGCGCTGACGATTCGGTCGGCGAGAACGCCGCAGTAGAAGCCGTAGGTTGCGTGGGTCTGCCAGGCACGGCCGGCGGGCGTCGAGCGCCAGAGGGGGAGCGTCGCCTGGTAGAGCCAGAGCGCGATCACGGTGAGGACCGGGAGAATCGCCAGGGAGATCGAGACATCGGCAGACTCGGCGTCATGGCCGAGCACGGGGGCGAGCCACAGGCCGGCGATTCGGTAGAGGGCCAGCGCCAGGATTGGCGCGATCAGGGCGGCAGCGATCGCCGGGCGGGGTCGGGCGCTGAGCAGCAGGCCGGCGGCGTATTGGCCGATCGAGAGGCTGAGGATGATGCCGAGCGCGGCTTCGCCCGCGTGGTGCCAGGGCGCCAGGCCCAGGACGGCGCTGGCCGCGGTGATGCCGGCGGCGGCGAGCAGGGCGAAGGCCGTGGTCGCGCCCAGCGATCGCGCGAGCGAAGGTTGCGGTGCGGCTCGGGTCGCGATCACGTCGCCGCTGCGAAGGAACTGGTGTGCTTTGTACAGGCCGTGCGCCAGCAGGTGGAGCAGGGCGGCCGGGAAGGCGGCCAAGCCGAGTTGGATGATCAGGAAGCCCATCTGCGAGATCGTCGACCAGGCGAGCGCTCGTTTGACCTTCACCTGCGGCCCGGCGCTCAGGATGCCGATGGCGATCGTCAGCGTGCCGACCATCACCAGGGTGGCCAGCGCCACCGGCTGGTGGGCGATCAGGGGCGACAGCCGCAGGAGCAGCGCGCCGCCGGCATTGATGACGCCGGCGTGCATGAGCGCGGAGACGGGCGTAGGGGTTTCCATGGTTTCCGGGAGCCAGGTATGGAACGGAAACTGCGCCGACTTGGTGATGGCCGCGACAACGATCAGGAGGGTGAAGAGTGTTGCATCGCCGGCGGGGATGACCGCGAGCAGGTGCGGGATGTCGAGCGTGTGCCAGCGGTGCCACGCCACGCCGACGGCCGCGAAGAAGGCGGCGTCGCCGAGTCGGCTGATGAGGAATTTTTTGTTGGCGGCTCGTCGTGCTTCGGGGGTGGCGGGGCCGTGCGTCAGGAGCTGGTGCAGGCAGAGGCCGACGATGCACCAGGCGATGCCCACGAGCAGCAGATGGGTGCTGAGCACGAGAATGAATGCGGCCGAGAGGGTAGCGCCGAGCCAGGTGAGGAAACGGGCGCGGTGCGGGTCGCCGTCGAGCGAACGGACGGCAAAGCGTGCGGTCGCGCAGCCGACGAATGCGACGAGCAGCGCGAGCGGCGCGCTGAGTCGGTCAAGCGTGAGGCCGCCCTTGCTCAGGGGGGCCGGGTGAACCGCGGCGATGACGAGCCCGCCCAGAGCCGCCACCGTGAGCAGGCCGGTGAGGGCGGGGACGACGCGGGTGGATTGAAGCTTCAAGCCCGCGCCGGCGGCGCGGTTCGGTGATGATCGGCCGGGGGCCGGGCGTCGCAGGGCGGCGGGCGAAGGGGGCGCGAAGCGCGCGGCGGTTTGGCGTGGGGCGGCGTTCATGCGATGATCGTCCTGTTCTGTAGATTGCGAATCGCGTTACGCGAATCGGAATACACGAAGTATTGTTCGTATATTAGGGCGTTGGAGGTTCCTGTCAATGGGCAGGGAGGCAATTGTGAAAAAAAAGAGCGCTCCGGCGGTCGCGTCAGCGGCGTCGGGCAAGGCGAAAGCGCCGTGGACGTTTTTGACCAATCATTCGCACGTGCTGATTTGCCTGTGGCGTGAGCCGGAGGTGCGGTTGCGGGATGTGGCGGACGTGGTGGGGATCACCGAGCGGGCGGTGCAGGCGATCGTCGCCGACCTGGAGGCGGCGGGCGTGATCACCCGCCGCCGGGA
>JBQCCH010000516.1:0-2391 GCA_051962375.1 Tepidisphaeraceae bacterium | reverse complement strand
GACAACTTCGCCTCCATCGTCGCCGCCGTCGAAGAAGGACGCGGCATCTACCACAACATCCGCCAGATCGTCCATTACCTGCTGGCGTCCAACGCCAGCGAGTTGCTGGTGATGCTCATCGGCGTGGGCGTGGGCTGGCCGCCCCCGTTGCTGGCGATTCAGATTCTCTGGATCAATCTCGTGACCGACGGCCTGCCCGCGCTCGCCCTGGCGACCGAACCGCCCGACCCCGCGCTGATGACCCGTCCGCCCCGCCCGCGCCAGCAGCCGATGCTCACGCGCGCCCTCGCCCTGCGCATCGCCCGGCAGGGCGTCGTCCTCACGGTCCTGGCGCTGCTGATGTTTCATTTCACCTACCACGGCGATCCCGCCCAGGTTGACGCGGCACGAACGCGGTTGTTCGCCACGCTTTGCTTCTCGCAATTATTCTTCGCACTCGCCTGCCGCAGCGATCATGCGACGCTGCGCGAGCTGGGCGTCCTGTCGAACAAAGCGCTGCTCGGCGCGGTGGCCGCGGGTTGCGCCGCGCAGGCCGGGCTAATGCTGCTGCCGGCCACGCGCCACCTGTTTCGATTGACGCTGCTTTCCCCGTTCGAATGGGCGATCATCCTCCTGGCGTCGGTGATTCCCGTTCTCTGGATCGAACTGACCAAGCCCGGTCGATCGCGCCAGGCGTCGCCCACGGCAACAGCGGGAGGACACGATGAAGCTCTTGATCGCGTATGACGGTTCGGCCAATTCGAAAGCGGCCCTGGACGACCTGCCGAATGCGGGCCTTCCCGCATCCGGAGAAGCGACGCTGCTCAGCGTCGCCGACGCCTGGCCGCACCTGGGCGAGGTGCAGTTTGACGAAGCCAACCGAAAGGCCGGCGGGTGGCTGGGCTCGCCGATGGTCGATGCCGCCCGCGCCGCCGCCGAGCAAGCCCGCCGCGAGGCAGCCGCCCTGGCTGACGAAGGCGCGCAACGCCTCCAGCAATTGCTGCCCGGCTGGGACTTGCAGGTCGTCAGCCACGCCGACGCGCCCGGCTGGTGCATCCTGAAAACCGCGGAAATCCTGCACGCCGACCTGATCGTCCTGGGCGCCGCCGGCCGGACGCTGCTCGAGCGCCTGATGCTTGGCAGCGTCGCTCGATCGGTCCTCACCCACGCCGCCTGCACCGTCCGCATCGGCCGCTCAACGCCGTCAGTACGGGACGCCGGGTCAATGCCGGGCACCGGCCCCTTGCGCTTGCTCGTTGGCGTGGATGGGTCGGCAGATTCCGCCGCCGCGGTCGCAGCCGTCGCCGCCCGACGTTGGCCGCCAGGCACCCAGGCGCAGGTCGTTACCGTGAACGATGCCTTCGTCGCCACCGCACTTCCCCCGGACGGCGCGCCGGCCCTCTGGTCGGTCTCCGAATCGATCTTTGAGTTCGACAGCTCCACCCACTGGATCACGCAAGTCGCCCACCGGGCGGCCGAGCGACTCACGCGGGCCGGGCTCCGCACCCAGGTCGAAATCCGGACCGGCAACCCCAAACGCGCCCTCCCGGAAGCGGCCCACGACTGGCGAGCCCATTGCGTTTTCGTCGGCGCCAAAGGCCTCAGCCGAATCGAACGCTTCCTGATCGGCAGCGTCTCGATGGCCGTCGCCGAGCGGTGTGACTGTTCCGTGGAAGTGGTTCGCCGCAGCGCCTGATTCCTCTGCCCGCGCGCAGCGACACCGTTCCGGGGCCCAACACATCAGGCACAGGAACGTTGCGCTGCATCCGACTACGCGTACAGATATTCTTCGGTCGCGACTACATGCGACCGTGCGGCGTGTACGTGTTGTAGCTGTTTGACCGCGTCGGGGCCGGCGCGTTATCGCTTGGCGAATAGTAGCTGCCCGTCGAATCAAACATCCGACCGTGCGGCGTCGTCACCGGCTGGTAATTGTTCGATCGCGTCAGCGGCGCGGGATTCACATCGGCGTCTGTGCCCGTCAATCCGTACTCCCGATGCTGATCCGATTCACACCCCGCCGCCAACGTCAGGATGCCCACGCTCAATAGGCCGCAGGAAAGCAGTTTCGTCCACATGATCGACTCCTCGTTTTTGAACCCTGCCTCGCACGGGCCGCCACTTAGCGACCGGTGCTCCGCATGGAAACGCTATGGAGCCTGTCCGCGGATTTCCTCCCAAAACCGCGATTTGCAAAAGATTTTGGTTTTGCCCCCCGGCCTGTCCATCCGCCGATCACCGCGACAACGTCGCCCCCATCGGCGCGGGCCTGAGCCAGTCGGTCAAGGCCGCAATCCGCTGGCCCACCGCGAATTGGCTCGCGCGCGTCGTGCAGCCGCAGGTGCGGATTTGCTTCAGCATCTCAACCATCGCCTCCGCCCGCAGCCCCCGACTTTTCAGCAGCGCCGCCCC
>JBQCCH010000515.1:0-3863 GCA_051962375.1 Tepidisphaeraceae bacterium | reverse complement strand
TGGATGCGCCGGCGGATGCGGGCGTACGTCGCCAACGATCCGTCGGTTGAACGAGCGACCGTCATCCTGCAGATGCCCATCGCCGTCGCCCTGGTGGTCACGGTCATCTTCAGTGCCTGGGTCTATCCGCAGGCGCCCCGCCTGTTCTGGGCCATCTTCGGTGCGGCCGCGTTGCTGCCGACCATCTACGTGCTTCGCCGACTCGTCGAAAAAGAGCTCATTCCGCTGTTTTACGCGCTGGCCGTCTGGTGCGTGCTGAACCTGCTGATTTCCATCACGGCTTCGCTGCCGATTCTCGCGCGGTGCATGTTCGTGCTGCAAATGGTGGGCGGAGCGGCCTTCTTCATCTGGTTTCTCCGATCGATCCGTCACGAGCAGGGCACGCAGGACCGGATCCTGTGGCGCGTCACCAAAGTGGGCGCTCGCGTCGCGATCATGATCACCAGCGTTGCGGCCGTCGCGAATATCTTCGGCTACGTGAATCTTTCGCGTCTGCTGGGGGCGGCGATTTTCACAAGCGCCTACCTCGGCGTCCTGCTGGATGCCACCGTCCGCGTGGTGGATGCGATTCTCCTGGCCGTTTCGCACCTGTACCCCCTTGATACGCTCGGCATGATGCGGCGGCATCGTGAACTTCTGCTGCGCCGTACGCACTACGTGATTGCCTTCGCCGCCCTGCTGATGTGGACCTATTTCACGCTCTGGTCCGTGTCGCTCTGGTCGCCCCTGACGTCGCACGTGCACGCCATCCTCGATCAGCCTTGGACGTCGGTGCAGTTTCCGAACATCACCCTCGGAAAAATTCTGCATTTCGCGGTCGTCGTCGCGGCCGCGTTCATGGTGTCGCGGTTCATCAACTTTCTGCTCGATGAAGACGTCTATCCCCGCGTGCAGCTCGCTCGCGGCGTTCCGTATGCGATTTCAACGCTGCTGCGGTACGTCATCCTGCTGTTGGGCTTCATCGCCGCTATCTCCTCGCTCGGATACGAAGCCACGCAACTCACGATCCTCGCCAGCGCCTTCACCCTCGGCATCGGCTTTGGTCTTCAAAATATCGTGAACAACTTCGTCTCCGGTCTCATTCTGCTGTTTGAGCGTCCCGTGCAGGTGGGCGATGTCATTCAAGTCGATGACATGACCGGCGTCGTCTCCCGAATCGGCATCCGGGCAAGCGTGATCCGCACCAGTGCCGCGGCCGAGATCATCGTTCCCAATGGCAACCTGATCTCGAACAAGGTCATCAACTGGACCCTCTCCAACCGCCAGCGTGGGGTGGAAATGTCGATCTCTATCGCGTCGGGGCCGGATCCCAAGCATGTGATTGATCTGCTGCTGGGCGTCGCGAAGTCAAACCCGCTGGTCGCGCCCAGCCCGGTCCCGCAAGCCTATTTTGTGGATTTCATCGGCGGCGGGATGAAATTTGAGCTGCGGGCCTGGACGAACCGGTATGAGGACTGGACCCGGTTGCGAAGCGACTTGGCGATCGCCATCACGGCGATGGTCGCGAAAGAAAATCTGACGCTGAAATGACCCCCATCGAAGTGCCCGCCCGAACAACGCGAAAGAGCCCCGGCCGCATTCAGCCGGGGCTCTTTTTTTTGCGTGTCACTTACCCGCGAACTTTGCCGAGCACCAGGCCGCCGACGAATCCGATCAACGCCACGCCCACGCCGATGCCGGCCAGGATCGCGAATTCGTTGGATTGGAACTGCAACTGTGCCAGCAAGCTGGGACGCGCACCGAGCACGCCGCCGCCCAGGCCCAGCAGACCGATGAAGGCGAACAGCGTCGCGAACAAGGCCGCCCCGCCGATCGCCGGCGCCATGCTGTCGCGGGCTTCGACGTAGGTCGGCGGCGTAATGACGCGCGAAGGCGCGGCCATCGCCATGCCCGAACCGGTCGCACCGATCGTCTCGGCCGCCCGCGTTCCGCCCAGGCTTCCGCCGAAGCTCCCGCCCAGGCTTCCGCCCGCCGCACTGCCGCCCGGCAAGCTCCCGCCCGCCAGGCTCCCGCCCGCGTAGCTGCCGCCGATGCTCCCGCCAGCCATGCTGCCGCCGGGGATTTCGTCGAGGACGGCGCCCAGGCTGGTGTTGTCACCTTCGCGGGTCAGGTCCAGCAGGCCCGAGCCGCTTCCCATGCCTTCCAGATTGATCTGGTCCGACACTGCCGGCGTGATCGCCGTCTGGGCCGAGGGGTCGGCCGCTTCGTCGTCGCCCAGGATGTTGATGCCGCTCTTCGATCCCGCCGACGACCCGGACAGGCCCGACAAGCCCGATCCGCTGCCGCCCGGTCGACCCGGCGAGGGCAAGCCCCCGACCGAACCGCTCAACCCCACGGAATTGCTCAATCCGATGGAATTGCTGAGCCCGATCGAGCCGCTCAGCCCCAGATCCGCCGCCAGGGCGGTGTCTTCTTTCAACGACGACGGCGACGGCGCGTTGCCCGTATCCGTCAGCGAGACCATCGCGCCGCTGCCCGATCGCGAATCCACCAGCCCGATCGGCGCGCCGGTGTCGGACGGCCCCAAGTCCACCTGATCGCGCCCGCCACCCGACAGTTCGCTCTTGAGCGTTTCCACCTGGTCGGCCTTGAACATCAGGCGCGGTCCGTCGCGAAATTCGCGCAGCCGGCCGTCCCGCGTGAACTGCTTGATTTCATCGTCGTCCTTGCCAAGTGCCGACTTGGTCTCGTCCAACGTGTAAAACATCTTGGCCATCATGATGCGAACTCCTCAGGTGCTGGGATTGCCGATCGTTTCGGGCCGAATGCCGCGTTCACCAAGACCTCTCCTGATGCGTCATTCTTCTGTCGGCGTTCCTCAAATAATTTACTGTCCTTGCCGGGCTTTGTCTTGTTCTTTGTCGGTCAGGCTCTTGATTTCGTCGGGCGAGGGCTCGGTGTTGTAGCGCCGCAGCCGCCGATCGTTCGAAAAATCCCGCGCCGCCATCAGCCGCAACATCCGCTCGCCCGGCTGATACTGGTAAACCATCAGCGATTGCCGGTCGACATCCATCACGTAACAGCCCCAGTTCGTCGGCGACAGTTGGCCCGGCATCAGGAACAACCCACCGCCGCCCGCGATCGGCTGCGGCGCCTGCTGCGCCATCGCCGCCGGAATCACCGGCACATTCGATCGGCTGAACAGCGCCAACGCCACCAGCGCCATCGCGGCGCCATTCACGTAGAGCCCCACCGTCAATAATTTTGCGTTCCGTCGATCCATGCGCTCCGCTCGAACAACCAATCCGCTCCGCTCAAACGACCTATCCGCTCCGCTCGAACAACCCACGCGCTCCGCTCGGCAACCTTCG
Organism: Tepidisphaeraceae bacterium; assembly: GCA_051962375.1. GTDB lineage: Bacteria > Planctomycetota > Phycisphaerae > Tepidisphaerales > Tepidisphaeraceae > RYN-431. Next base: position 552 of record JBQCCH010000515.1, on the reverse strand, counting down.
CCCACGCCCGATTCCGGTCCGCCGGCGATTTTTTTGAGTCTAACCAATCCCGATCATCCCCAGCAAGTTTGCCGCACTTTACGAACGGCCCAGCCTTTTCCCGATGCGTGGCGTAAGTCAAAAAAAACATCCCGCGGCCGTTCCTGCCATTTTATTTCACACGTTTTTCGACAACCCCCGGCCCGGCCATGCGTTCGGCCAATAAAACCCGCGCGCCAGTGCGACGGCCCTTGCCCAGACCGCCATGCCACTTACGCCCCGCGATCCCCCGCTCCCTTCCCCGCCGGCCAACCGTTATGCCACGCCATTCGTTCCACAACCAACCTCCCACCCAAATATTCCCGCCCCACGCTACATGTTACCGCCCCGGCCCCCGCAGTCGGCCAAAATCCCGCAAAATATTCCGTCTGATGGCACTCAGCGGCGGTCCTGCCGTTCCTCCACCTGCCGCACCCGGGCGCGCAGGTCCTGCAAATCGCGCTGCATCTGATCCACATCCCGCCGCAACTGATCCACGGTCGGCTCAGCGCGCCCGATCGGCGTGCCAACCCC
>JBQCCH010000514.1:0-2717 GCA_051962375.1 Tepidisphaeraceae bacterium | reverse complement strand
TTCATGTGCTGGGTCATCAGGAAGATGAAAAACGCATTCCCCAGCCACGCACCGAACCAGAGCGGCGTCAGCGTGTTGTAGAGCCCGAGATATTTCCAGATGAGAAAGCCCGGAATCATGGTGATTTGCCCGGGGAGCATCATGGTGCTCAGCAGCACGCCGAACGCGATCGATCGGCCGGGCCAGTTCAGTCGGGCGAAGGCGTACGCGATGAAGGCCGAGCTGAACAGCGCGCCCATGAGCTGCATCGCCACCAGAATCATGCTGTTGCGGACATACAACCAGAACGGCACGGCTCGGAAGGCGCGGACGTAATTGCGCTGCACCTTGCCGTAGATGGCCCTGGCCATGGAGCTCGGACGGAGCGTGAGCCGGAGCGTGGCCGTGCGATCGCCCGAGGCGCTCGGGTCGACGGATGCCAGCGACAACGGCAGCCAGGTCTTGGGCGCATAGTCCGATTCCAGCCGCCCCTTCGGCTGCCAGGTCAGACCGCCATTGCGGAACTGGGCGATGTAATAACTCAGATCGCTTGTCCACGTTTGGCCTTCAAGGGTGAGCGAGGCGTCGATGCGGTGCCAACTGTCGTCGTTCTGGATCGACAAAATCAGCCGATGAAGGTCGTCGATCGAGATCGGGCATTTGAAGCGGGTCTGCAGCACGATGGGCGGATCGCTGGCGGAATTGAAATGATATTGCAGCACGTCAGCGCCTGCCGCGTGCACCAGGCGGGCATCGCCCGATTCCACGTCCCACGGGCACTCCAGCCGCTCGGCCGGCCGGGTGGTGGAGCGATCGATCTGCGTGCTGAAAATGCGGCCGTCGAGCGATCGCACCTGCAGCGAGAGCAGCTTCACCTGGGCCAGTTGTTCATCCAGCACGGCGGCCGGCTCGTCGGGGCCGATTGTTGCGTAGACGGCGGCGGCGATGGAGTCGTCATCGCTGGCCCAGAGATTGCGGTCGATGCGCTCGATGGCGCGGGCGGTCAGCGTTTTGGCGGCCGACTTGCGCAGGGCGTCGGCGTCGGCGGCCTTCACCCCCACGGGCAGCGGCGAAAGATCGATGAGCCATCGCACTTTTTGCAGGATGGTCGCTTCCAACGGCTTCCACCGCGCGGCCGTCACCTCGGCCGGGCGAACGATCGATTCTGCCGGGCGAACCCAGGGCGAATCTCCGCGAAAGTGCGGCATCGCGGGGAAGAGCGACGTGGAGGTGGCTTCGGTGTCGGTCTTCAGGCTCATGCCGACCATCCACGCGAAGGGAAATAGAAAGATCGCCGCCATCGTCAGCAGGATGAGGTGCAGCCACCCATTGCGGACAAAATAGCGGACGACCCAACCCCGCTTCGCGGGCGGTGGCGGCAATCCGGGCGAGAGCAGCGCGGGGGCGTTAAGTCTGCTCATAATGCACCCACCGCTTGCTGACCCAGAGTTGAATCAGGGTCAGGATCAGGACGATGACGAACATGATCCACGCCAGTGCGCTGGCATAGCCCATGCGGAAATATTGGAACGCCTCGCGAAAGACGTAGTAGGCGTAAAACAGCGTCGAATCCGCCGGGCCGCCGGAGGTCATGATGTAGGCTTCGGTGAAAATCTGCATCGTCCCGATCAAGCCGGTGATGGCGTTGAAAAGCACGTAGGGGCTGAGCATCGGCAGCGTGACATGGACGAACTGGTTCCACTTTCCGGCGCCGTCGATGGCGGCGGCTTCGTAAAGTTGGCGCGGGATCGATTGCAGCCCCGCAAGCCAGATGATCATGCCCCCGCCGGCGCCCCACAGGCTCATCAGGACGAGCGACGGCTTCGACCAATTCGGATCCTGCAGCCACATCGGCGGCGAAAAATGGAACGCCCCGCCGGAAAAGTGCCACGCATGGTTGATCAGCCATTCGAATCCCACGAACGGCGCGGTGGAGAAGAGCCAGCGCAATCCCACATTCACGGCGCCGAAGTTGGGGGCGAGGAGAAACGTCCACAACAACGACGCCGCGACGGCCGGCACGATGGTGGGCATGAAGAACGCGGTGCGATACGCCCCGATGCCCCGCAGCGGCCGATTCAGCAGCATCGCAATCGCCAGGCCGGCGGCCATCAGGAGGGGGATGCGCATCACCATGAAGGCCGTGTTCCCCAGGCTTTTGAAAAAGATCGGGTCGCGCAGCACCTCGGCAAAGTTGTCGGTCCCGACATATCGGGCGGGGCTGAGCACGTCATACCGCGCGACGCTCATCACGATGCTGAACAGGATCGGCCCGCCGGTCAGGCAGACCATGCCGATCAGCCACGGGCTCAGGAACAACACCGACGCCCCCACTTCGCGCGCCCGATACCCGTGCGTGCGGCGGTTTCGCCGGTAAGCGATCGCCGCCGCGCCCGCCAGCGTGATCAGCAGCACGCCATACGCGATGAAATAATGCGTCCAATCGACCTTCGTCGGGGGCGGCGGCGCGAGGATGGCATCGAGCTGCCGCTGCACGTCCCGCTGCATCGTCGACAGGGCGAGGCGCATTTCGTCGCTCTTGTCTTTGGCGACGCCGGCAAACATGTGGTTGGTCGCGGCATCGGTGGCGCGGATGTGCTGATTCCACAACAACTGCCCCACCGGCGTCACCGGCCGGATGCGTGTGTGCGGCAAGAGCGCTCGGACGACTTCATACGCCTGGCGGATCGGCTTCGGCACATTCGGATTGTCGCGGACGGCTTCCTGTTCCCGTTCTT
>JBQCCH010000513.1:0-3864 GCA_051962375.1 Tepidisphaeraceae bacterium | reverse complement strand
CGATGTCCAGCCCTTTTGCATTGCCGGCAACCGTGCCGCCGTCGGCGAGTTCGCTGTGCCATGGGTCGAGCCCGCGGTTGAAGTCGTCGGCGAAGATCAATTTGCCCTCAGGAGCAGCCGCATCGCTCGGCTGGGTCGCGGGGGCGGCAAGCGCGAGGTTGGCGGCCAGCCCGGTCATGCAGAGGACGACGATCGAGGGCATGCAAAACATGGCGGGGTTCTTTCCTAGAACCGGCACGGGCCGGCTCATTCGCCCAGGTGGGCTCGTAAGGTATCGACCGCCTGCTCGATGTCGGCCATCTGGTCGACGCCGGTTTCGCGTTCAATGACGAGCGGGCCTTCATAGCCGACGTCGGCCAAGGCGCGCAGGAACGCGTGGACATTGAGATCGCCCTTGCCGAAGGGAACTTCCTTGCCCCATTCCACGCCGGGTTGGGCGCTGGCGAGGGCGTCCTTGATGTGCACGTGCCGGATGTGCCGGCCGACGGTGGCGACCGCTTCGACCGGATCGCCGGCGCCGTAGAGGATCATGTTCGCCGGATCGAAGTTGATGCCGACGTTTTTCATGTTCAAGTCGTTGAGGAACTGGAGCAGTTCGCGGGCTTTTTCCTGGCCGGTTTCAAGGCAGAGCTTGACGTCGAGTCGGTCGAATTCTTCAGCCAGGTCGCTGATGCGGGCGACGATCCCCTCGTAGGCCGGGTCGCCGCTGGGAGGGACAAACCCGGGATGGGTGGTGAGAATCGGCACGCCCATTTCCGCCGCAAGCCGGCCGGCGGCGAGGGCGCGTTCGCGTCGTTCGGGCCAGCACTCGCCCGGGACGAATCCGCCGGTCTTGCGGATGGAAGCGATGCTGCCGTAGTTCTCGCCGGCGAACCCGATCATGCCCGCCGTCACGGCGATGTCGGCCGAGGCGAGTTGGTCGAACGCGCTTTGGCGATCCTCGGGAGACAGATCGAGCAGCGGCGCCAGGGCCAACTGAACATGGCGAAGCCCGGCCGTGTTCAAGGCGTCGATCAATGCCGACGTGGAGGCGGGATTGAGGGACCAACTGCAAATGCCAATGTCATGACCGCCGAGATTCATTCCGTCTCCTTACAATGCACGTACTACGTTAGGTGAAACGCCAAGGTTGCCGTTTTCAGGCCGATTCCTGGGCGGCCGACGTCGAGGACGTTTGGCCGGTTTCGTCAACCCCATAGCGCAGGTAGCGCATTTTCATCCAGCGGACGCCGAGCAGATCAATGAAGGCCCGGAACGCCCGGTTGCGGAAACCATACTTAGCGGTTCCGGCGAAGCGTGGCGAATGCTTGACGGGCGTTTCAAGCACCTTGTAGCCGCGCATTTTGACCAAAGCGGGGAAAAACCGGTGAGCGCCGTTGAAGAGCTTCAGGCCCTTGATGGCGTGGGCGCGGTAGACCTTCAGGCTGCTGGCCGAGTCGTTGATGTCGTCCTGGCTGATCCAGTTGCGGATCTTGTTCGCCTGGCGGGATTGCCAGCGGCGGAAATTGGTGTCCTGCCGATCCTTGCGCCAGCCGGTGACCATGTCATATTCGGGGGCGGCGTCGAGCATCTTGACGAGGCGGGGTACTTCTTCGGGGTCGTTTTGCAGATCGGCGTCGATGGTGCCGATGAACTTGCCGCGTGCGGCATTAAAGCCCGCCTCAAAGCCGGCGCTTTGGCCGCTGTTTTTTTGCATCCGCAGCACGCGCAGCCAGGGACGGGTGGCCTTGGCTTCGGCGAGGAGGCGCGGCGTGGAGTCGGTGCTGCCGTCGTCGATCAGGATGACTTCGTACGGCTCGTTGAGCGTGTTCAGCGACGCCTCGACCCGCTGCAGCAGCGTGGGGACGTTCTCTTCCTCGTTGTAACACGGGATGACGAGGGAAAGATACGGGGCATTGGGGTCGGTCATTGCGTCGAGCTCCGCTCGGGTTGTTCCAGTTCTTCAACGGCGCCGGCCGATTCCGTGGCCTGGTCCGTAACGGGCCAAAGGATACGAAACACCAGCCGCACTGTCACGACACCCAGCACCGCGCCGGCGAACGCGTCGCTGGCCCAGTGGGCGGTCATGACCACCCGCTGCGAGGCCGTCACGAGCGCCCATGCGTAAAAAAACCAGCGCCCCGAGGGAAAGACGATGGCCATGGCTTCGGCCCAGGCGAACGCCTGCGTGGCGTCGCCGGACATGAAGCTGACGTTTTTCTGGTGCCAAAACCCGTGCCATCCACCGCGGAACAGGTCCCATCGCCCGTCCATCGTGTACGGCCGGGCGCGGCCGGCGATCCCCTTGATCGCGCCGTTGATCGCGCCCGGCAGCCCGCTGAGGATCAGCAAGGCCGTCTCGTGAAATCGACCGCGATTCAGGAGCCACACCACCAGCGCGCAACCGAGCGCGAACGTATAAGCGCCCGGCAAGCGCAGCAGCGTGGTGAGCCACCGCGCGGGGTGAGCGTCGCGGGTGCGTTCGTGAAAAAAAGCGGCGACGGACTGATCGACCCATAGCAGCCCGATGAAGCCCCCCACCAGCGCGACCGCCACCGCCAGGCGCAGCGCGGGCGTCAATGCTTGGTGAGGCCGTCGTTCGGCAGATGCATTCCCTTGAAGCCGTGGCAAACCCATATCCCTTGCGTGCGAAGCACAATCCCATGGCGGACGATCGGCAGATCGGGCAGTCGTTCGATGCGGTCGAAGGCCCGTGCGAGATCGGGTTGGTCATGCCCGACGTAGACGGCATTGTGCGCCAGCAACCGCGGTTGATCCAGTGAACGATCCGCCCAAATGTTGTATTGCGACAGCCGATCCCGCTCGGCCGGGTCCTGAATGTAGGCGCCCATGCAGTAGGTCTTGGGCTGTCCGTCGACATAAAACGCGAGCAAGGCGGTGGTCTGGTACTTGTCGCTGAGCACGAAAGCGCCCGGCCCCAGTCGGCGCAACTCGGCGGAAACGATACGGCCGAGGTCCTGGCCCCCTTTTAGGCGGACCGAAGCGTCCCATTTGCGCGGCGGCAACTTGATCAGCGGATAGAGCAGCCCGGATTCGTGCATCAGAAACATGGCTGCGAGCCCGATCACGATCGCCCCGAGCAGCCACCCCCGCGCCAGACGCCCGGCTTCCGCGACAAACGCCGCGGCCAACGGGATCAGGGCGAAGTAGGTCGGCGCGGGCCAGTTTGGTTCGGCATCCTTGAAGAGCGTGACGAGCGAAACCATCACGAAAAACGGCAGGCTCATCGCCAGCAGGTAGCCGAGCCGGGCGTCGGAGCGGCGCTTCATCGCCAGGCGAATGCCCCCCACCATGAACCCGGCGACGATCGGATTCACGAGCCCGATCTGCCCGCCAATCAACGCGCCGAAGTTTCGGAGAATCTCCAGCGGCCGGAGGTGCGATTGGTTTTCGGTCGTCGACCGCACGACGTGGCCGAGCGTGACCCAGTGATGCTGCTCGTTCCAGACGATCACCGGCGTGGTGAACGCGGCGGCAATGAGCACCGTAAGCCAGGGCCAGGGCGTGCGGAGCCAGCGGCGCTGCGAAGCATTCAGCACGAGAAAGACCAGCAGGCACACCAACCAGAGGAGGGCGGCGTATTTGCAGAGGAACCCCAGGCCCACGAACACGCCCGCGAGCGGCCAGGCCCCGCGTCGGGAGTCGATCGTCGCCCGGTAGCCGAGGCAGGTCGCCACGGCCCAGCAGAAATAGAACGGCGCATCGATCGTCATCAGCATGCTGCCGGCGAGGAACAGCGGCACGAGATGACACAACAGCACCGCCCCCAGCGCCAGCCGTTGCGAGGCAAACACCCGCAGCGTCAGCCAATACGTGGCCAGCGACGTACCCGCGGCCAGCACCAGCGCGGGGAAGCGGACGCCG
>JBQCCH010000512.1:0-8915 GCA_051962375.1 Tepidisphaeraceae bacterium | reverse complement strand
GTAAAAAGAGGTGCTTCTTACGCAGGACACGGTGCGAAGTAAGTGAATGTTGAGGATCTGACCGATACCCATGACCCGCAGGCTTTCCGCCAGTCTCGCATTGATTGTTTTCACGCTTTGCCTCGTGGAGGGGCTTCGCGCGGAAAATTCTTTTGCGACGGTCGTCACCCGGGCGCTACTAGGCCTTGTGGTGACCATGGGTGTGGGGCTGATCCTTGGTGTGATGCTTGAAAAAATGCTGTCTGAGGTGCCTTTGCCTGCGGAAAAGGCGGAAAAAACCTCAAACGACTCAGGGATGACTGGCCGATAAAGCGAAATGAAGGTCGTCGATGCTCTCGGGAAGAAGTGGCGTTTCGCTTCTTACATCGACCAAACCTCACGTCGGCTTGAATCGGCAAGAACGTGAACCCAAGGAATGGGAGCTTCTATGAACCGGATCGAATCACTGCGGGATATCAAAGAAGTCTGGAACGAATACAAATCGCTCCGCCTGCGGTTCGAAGCCATCGAAAACGGCGCCAAGCCCGAAGCCGGTGAAGTCGAGCAGAACCGCGTCGACTCCGAAAAGCTCCGCAATGTGCTCATGGAGCACTACCTGCACCTCGTCCGCTACAACGCCGAACGCATCCACCAGAAGCTGCCCGGCGAAGTGGAGCTCGATGACCTGATGTCCTCGGGCATCTTCGGGCTGATGGACGCCATCGAAGCGTTCGACATGGAACGGGGCGTGAAGTTCGAAACCTACTGCGCCCCCCGCATCCGCGGCGCCATCCTCGACGAACTGCGTTCGATGGACTGGGTGCCGCGCCTCGTCCGCAGCCGCGCCCAGAAGATGGGCCAGGTCACCAAGCAGCTTGAAGTCGAGCTCGGCCGCGCCCCCAACAGCACCGAAATCGCCGCCAAGCTCGACATCTCGATGGACGAGTTCAAGAAGATCGAAAAAGACTCCAAGGCCGTCGGCGTCGTCTCGCTGTCGCGCAAATACTTCGAAACCGACAGCAACAAAGACGTCTGCGAAATCGACATCCTCGAAGACAAGCGCGGCGTGGACCCGATCCGCGAGATGCAGCGCAAAGACCTGAAGGACCTCATGACCCGCGGCCTGAGCCGGGCGGAGCGCCTCATCATCATCCTCTACTACTTTGAAGAAATGACGATGAAGGAAATCGGCGCTACGCTCGACCTGTCCGAAAGCCGCGTCAGCCAGATGCACTCCAGCATCATCGCCCGCCTGCGAGCCCAGATGGCCGACCGCAAAAAGGAACTGCAGCAGACCGCCGCCGTTTAAGGTCGCAGCCGGTGTGCCAACCGATCCTTGTCGATCAGGCCGGCGTCAGTCGTATTTTCTAGTTTCGTCAGTTATGATCTCCCGAAGTCAAATCACTAGGGAGAGACATGAAGTTTTCGCACGCCTTCGCACTGACGATCGTCTTGGGCATATCCGGCTCGGTCACGCTGCTCCACGCCGACGAGCCGACCACGCAACCCACCAAAACCGCTAAAAAAGCCCGGCCCGCCCGCGTCACCGGCGTCTACGCCAAGCTCGACGGCCTGACCGACGACGAAAAAGCCCAGATCGCCGCCATTCATAAGCAGGCCCTGGAAGACAAGCGCAAGATCGACGCCAAAGAAGAAGACGACATCAAGGCGCTGCTCACCGAGCCGCAGCGCGCCCAGCTCCGCGATCTGAAGGAAGAGGCGTCCGCCAAGCGCAAAACGCAGGCGAGCGAGAAAAAGTCCGCCGACGCCACCACGCAGCCGACCGACGCGCCGCACGCCGACGGCATGTAACGATCGGGCGCGAATCGACTTAAAAAATGTATTTTCAGCCGCCCCCGCGTCCGCAACCGTTCTAGGATGCGACGTGGGAAGGGTCATCGCATCAGCACAACGCGTTTCATCCGCGGTCGATTTGTCCGCGCGCGATTCGTCCGCGCTCGAATGGGCGCCCTCGTCGCAGCGGCGTGCGAGCGGCGTGCTGTTGCACGTCACCTCGCTCCCGGGGCGCTTCGGCATCGGCGACCTGGGGCCGGCGGCGCGGCGGTGGGTGGATCTGCTTGCCCAATCGCACCAGGCTTGGTGGCAGATGCTCCCGCTGACGCCCACCGGCGCCGGCCACTCGCCGTATACGGCCTTTTCGGCGTTCGCGGGCAATCCGCTGCTGATCAGCCTGGAAGACTTGGCCGAAGACGGCCTGCTCGATGCCGCTGACCTGCAACCGCCTCGATTCCCGCGGGATCGGGTGGATTACGAACGCGTCATCCCCTTCAAAACCGAGCTCCTGGCCAAGGCGGCCGACCGGTTTTTTTCGCGACGGCGGATGCGCGACGCCTACGCCGCGTTTTGCGATCTCCACGCCTACTGGCTCGATGACTACGACCTGTTCATGGCCGTGCTCCAGGTGCAAGCGGAGCGGCCCTGGGCGAGCTGGCCCTGCGACCTGCGCTGTCATCAGCCGGCTGCGGTGAAGGCGGCGCATCGCGAACTGGCGGCGCCGATCGCCCGGCATCGGGTTCTTCAATTCTTCTTCGATCGCCAGCTGCAACGGCTGCGCGCCCACGCCCGCGAGCGGCACGTCGGCCTGATCGGCGACCTGCCGATTTTCGTCTCGGCCGAATCGTCTGATGCGTGGGGGCGGGCGCATCTGTTTCAGCTGGGCGATGACCATCAACCCCGCGCGGTGGCCGGGGTGCCGCCCGATTTGTTCGCCGCCGCCGGGCAGCGGTGGGGGAACCCGCTCTACGATTGGTCGGCCATGCGGCAGGACGGTTATGCCTGGTGGGTCCAGCGCCTCGCCGCCATGCTCCGGCAGTGCGATGTGGTGCGGCTCGATCATTTCCGCGGATTCGAAGCCTTCTGGCGCATCCCCGCCGCCTGCCCCGATGCCCGCGGCGGACGCTGGCAAAAAGGACCGGGCGCGGCGCTGTTTCGCGCCTTCGAAAAAGCCTTCGGCACGCTCCCTCTGATCGCCGAAGACCTGGGCGTCATCACGCCGGCCGTCGAGCGGCTGCGGGATCAGTTCGATTTGCCCGGCATGCGCGTGATGCAGTTCGGCTTCGGCGACACGCCCGCCAACCCCCATCTGCCGCACAATTACATCGCCAATTGCGTCACTTATCCCGGCACGCACGACAACGACACCACGCGCGGCTGGTTCGCGGCCCTCGAAAATGCCGAGCGCCGCCGAGTGCTCGATTATCTGGGTCACGACATCGCCGCCGCAGAAGCGCCGTGGGAACTGATTCGTCAGACGTGGGCGTCGGTCGCGCGCTGGTCGATCGCGCCGATGCAGGATGTGCTGGCGCTCGACAGCCAGGCCCGCATGAATACGCCCGGCACCGATCGGGGGAACTGGCGCTGGCGGCTCAGCAGCTTTAACGTCGCCGGCCCCGCATTGCAGCGGCTCGGCGACCTCACCCGCACCTTCGGCCGCGCGTCGCAGGGGTGATCTCTCGCGGCAGCCGTCGTCGCGTCGCGTTTACTGCGTGACGACGACGCAGCTTTTGTGCGTGATGAGCAGGTCGTAGACGAATTCGACGTCTTCATTGAGCATGCGGATGCACCCCATCGACTTCATTTGCCCGATGCTGGCCGGGTCGATCGTGCCGTGAATGCCGTAGCTCGTCTTGCCGACGGCCTGGCCTTGCATGCCTTCCAGGGCCAGCCACCGGTCACCCAGCGGGTTGTCGGCCGCGCCGGATTCAACCGTCCGCGGGCCCGTGTTGCGGCTGTTGTAATACTTCGGATTGATCAGCTTCGTCCCGATCTGCCACAGGCCCGTCGGCGTGCTGTCGTTTTCACCCAGGCCCACGCGGAATCGCTTCACGAACATCGACCCCGGCTCGCCCGGCTTCCCCAGGTAAATGTCCAACGTGAAGGCCGTCTTGTTCACCACCGCGTTGAACGGGCCCTTGATGATCTTCAATGACTGCCCGGCCCGCATGCGCGCAGGATCGCTGATGTTGTTGATCCGGCAGATCAGGCCCACCGTCGTGTCGTACGTGTTGGCGATCTTCTGCATCCGATCGCCCGGCTGCACCGCGTACGAGGTCTGCCACGGATCGGACACGAACTTGCGCGGCGAAAACAGGACGGTTTGGTTGATCTCGCTGAGACGCTTGTACGCCTCGTCGAGCGCGGCCCCATCCAGTTGCTTGGAATCCACGGCGGCCAACAGCTTGGTGCGGGCGGCGAGCAGGTCGTCGGCCTTCATGGCGGCGTCGGCGTCGCTGAAAGCGCTCTTCACTTGCGCGGGCGACAGCGGCGTCGTCGCGGGCGTCACCGGCATCGCAGGAACGACCGCCATCGCCGGCTGCGTCGTCGTCGCCGCCAGCATCACCGGGGCCGGCGTCGGTGCCGTGGGCACATTGACCGTCAGCGGCTTGACGACCGCCACCTTGGCCGGTTCCGTCGTCGCGTGCGCAAGTGAATTGGCAGGTTGAGTGGTGGTTGCGGCGGCGTGCCGTGCGGGCTTGGCGCCCAGCAGCTTATATGTGCCGGCAATCGCTCCCACGAGCAATGCTGAGCCCAGGGCAATGGTGATCGGGCGGGTGAATGGATCGCGACGCGCCATGCGAGGACCTCCGTGTCCGGATTGCATCGAATTCTGTCAGGGCGAAAACCCCAACCGACCCCGGCCCCAACGAACATTCCCCAGCGGATCGTCCGAACTGCTCAGCAGGCGGCTCGGTCCGCAGGAAGACTGGATCTTTCGACAAAGGGAGAAATGCCCGGCGTCGGTCAACTGCGTCAGGTCCCGCTGCAAGCGGCCCCGATTCGGCGAATGCCGCGGTCGGTCGCGAGCATACACAGCGGCACGTCATGGTCAAGCATCGGCACGAACGGGATGACCTGTTCTTCAAAACAGAGCCCGCACCCGAAACCGATGAATTCCGGCTGCGCGAGGAAGCGGTCGTAGAACCCCATGCCGCGCCCCAGTCGGTGCCCCGACGCCGTAAACCCCAGGCCCGGCACGATCACCATATCGATGAACGACAACGGCACCGGGTTGCCCGCGATCGGCTCGCGAAAGCCCTTGGTCGTCAACTGCACCTGGTCGCTGGAAAGCGAGCTGATCTCCACCGGCACCATCCGCCGGGCATCCCAGCTCACTTTGGGGACCACCACCGTTTTCCCCTGCTGCCACGCACGCAAGGCAAGCGGCGCGGTGTCGACCTCGGTCGGCGTCGACAGATACACCATGATCGTCTGCGCCGCGCGAAATTCCTGCAGCCCGGCCACCAGCGCGCACGCGGCGATGCTCTTGGCGTGGCGCTCGGCCTCGGTCAGTGCGCTGATCCGCTGCCTCAGCGAGCGGCGAATTTCTTCTTTCCCATCGAGTTGAATCGGCTCGTTATCCATTCGCTCCGCGGGCCACCCGATCGGCCCGGTACCTCTGAAAGTTATACGTTGCTACCCCGATGCAGGATTATCGACATTCGGGCCCGGATTTGTTTGATGGTTCCCCCGCAGGATCTCCAACCGCCGGGCAATCTCCGCCTCAAACCCCGTACTCTTCGGTAAATAATACGTCTTTTCCACGCCAAGGTAATCCTGTGCGACAAAACCGCCCTCATGGTCGTGCGGATAGTCGTACCCTTTGCCATGCTCCAGCCGCTTGGCGCCCTGGTAATGGGCGTCACGCAGGTGCTTCGGGACGGGAATGGTGCGTCCTTCGCGGGCGTCTTTCATCGCCGACCAGATGGCCAGGGCGCTGGCGTTGCTCTTGGGGGCGGTCGCCATGTAAATCGCAGCCTGGCCGAGCGTTAGCTGCGCTTCGGGCATGCCGATGCGCTCGACGATGTCATACGCCGCCTGCGCCACCATCAGGGCCCGCGGGTCGGCCATGCCGATGTCTTCGGACGCCAGGATCGCGATCCGCCGGGCGATGAAGCGCGGGTCTTCGCCCGCTTCCAGCATCCGGGCGACCCAGTAGCACGCGGCATCCGGGTCGCTGCCGCGCATCGATTTGATCAGCGCGCTGGCCGCATCGTAATGCTCATCGCCCGTGCCGTCGTAAGCGATCGCCTTGCGTTGCATCGATTGCTCGGCCACGTTCACGTCGATCTGCAACGGCGGCTGACCGGCGCGGCCTTTCGCGCCGGCGCTGAGCACCGCCACTTCCAGCGCGCCCAGCGCCCGCCGGGCGTCGCCATCGCTCCATTCGGCCCAGAGATCGAGCGCTTGCTCATCGATTTCGATCGTCCACCGCCCGAAGCCCCGCTCCTCATCCGCGATCGCACGCCGGAGCAGCGCTTTGATGTCGTCAAGGGTGATGGCCTGAAACTGAAAAATCTGGCTTCGGCTGACCAAGGCGCTATTCACCGCGAAAAACGGGTTTTCCGTCGTCGCACCAATCAGGATGATCAACCCCGCTTCCACATCGCCGAGCAGAATGTCCTGCTGCGCTCGATTGAAGCGGTGGATTTCGTCGATGAACAGCACCGTGCGGCGGCCGCCCGTCTCCAGCTTCGCTCGGGCCGCGTCCAGGATCGCGCGCACTTCTTTCACCCCCACGCCGGCGGCGTTCACTTTTTCGAAGTGCGACTGCGTGTAGGTGGCAATGAGCGAGGCCAGGCTGGTCTTACCCGTGCCCGGCGGGCCATAAAACAGGACCGACGTCAGCCGATCTGCTTCAAGCATCCGCCGCAGCAGTTTGCCGGGCCCCAGAAAATGCTGTTGGCCGACGAATTCATCCAGATTGCGCGGCCGCATCCGCGCCGCCAGCGGGGCGACCCGATCCAAATTCTTCTGCCGGCTCTCGGCGAACAAATCCATCCCGGGAGTTTAGCCGCAATCCCGCCCGGGCGCGACCGCATTTTCGGCAAGACCGCCGGCGGTACAATCGCGGGCATGTCGCATGGGTATCCGATCCTGCTCGATCTGACCGAGGCCACCGTCGTCATCATCGGCGGCGGCCGAGTCGCCGAACGCAAGGCGGCCGGGCTGATCGAAGCGGGGTGCTCGCGCATCACCGTCGTTGCCCCCGTGATCAACGGCACGTTCGACGCCCGCGTGCGCCGCTGCATTCAGCCTTACGCGCCTGACGTGCTCGCTGGCGCGACGCTGGTCTTTGCCGCGACCAACCAGCCGCCGGTCAACACCCAAATCGTCCAAGATGCCCGAGCGCGAGGCATCCTGGTGAATCGCGCCGACGCCGACGGCGCCCCGGCCGGCGATTTTGTCACGCCGGCAAAATTCGTCGACGGCGACGTCACCGTCACCGTCAACGCCGGCAGCCCCGCGCTGGCGGTGACGATTCGCGACGGACTTCGCTCGAAATTCGATCCACGCTGGTCCGCGATGGCCGCCGCCATGCGCACGCTGCGGCCCTGGCTGCGCGACCAGGCGGGATTGTCGCCCGACGCACGGGCACACGCCTTTCGACTCCTGGCGGGCGAAGCCGCCCTTGACCGGCTCGCCGCCGACGGAATCGACGGGCTGCGACAGTGGGTCCTGCAATCGATCCGCACCCCCACGCTATGATGTCCGCAGGAGACCGCCATGAGCAGCGCTGCCGTATCGTCTGAATCCCCCGCCCCAAGCGCCACCGCCCGACGCGCCACCGCCCGTCTGAACGAGCATGTGAACCGGCTCTCCGGCCTGCAGGTGAAATTGCTGGCTGGCTTCCTGGTGCTAGGGATGGTGGGATTGGCAGGGGTTGTGTGGTCGTGGGCGCATCCTTCAAGCACGACGACGACGGTCACCACCACCACGGTTCACGCCCCGGAGGGCGCTCGAGGCTTTGCCGGCGATGCGCCCGCGGAATCGGAAACGACGACCACCACCGACCAAAGCTGGACCGGCTGGTTCAGCGGGCATGGCGCGCGGCTGGGATTCGGCTTCGTGGGCGGGTTCCTGATCGGCTTTGTGTTCCGAGCCTTTCTCAAGATCATGACGTTGATCACGCTGCTGGTGGTGGGGGGCTTGGCGGCGCTGTCGTACTTTCATGTCCTCAATATTGATTTCTCCGCCGCCCACCGCGCATGGGCGAGCAACGCCGACTGGATCACCACCGAGGCCGGCAAACTGAAAGACCTGCTCATCGCCCACCTCCCCAGCACCACCAGCGGCACCGCCGGCGTCTTCTTCGGACTCCGCCGCAAATAACCCGATCTCCATCACGGCGATTGAGACGAGCGTAAATTTCCCCGCCGACTTGTGACGGCGACGCATTTCGCGGACAGTTCGGCCCGAGTCGTCTGCGCCATCCGCTGTCGAAGCCGTCGCCATGCCAGAAATTATCGGTCCGTCCGTTGCCGCTCCCTCGTCGAGTGAGTCGAGTGAATCGTCCATCGCATCGCTGCCCGTGCCGCTCAGTCGGCCGCCGCGGTTGTTGATGGTGCTGCTGCTGGGGTCGCTCGCCGGGCTGGGGCCGTTGGCGATCGACATGTACCTGCCCGGCTTCCCATCGATCGCCCAAGACTTCGGCGCCACGGTGGCGGACGTCGAGCGGACCTTGGCCGTCTATTTTGCCGGCCTGGCGGTGGGGCAGCTCTTTTACGGGCCCGCCGCCGACCGATTCGGGCGCAAAGCGCCGCTGTATGTGGGCCTGACGCTGTTTCTGACCGCGTCGATCGGTTGCGCCCTGACCCACAGCGTGCCGGCCCTGGCCGGGCTGCGTTTCCTGCAGGCGCTGGGGGGCTGCGCCGAGATGGTCATCGCCCGGGCGATCGTGCGCGATCTGTACGACGAGCGCGAGGCCACCCGCATGTTATCGTCGCTGATGCACGTCATGGGCTTAGCGCCGATCATGGCCCCCATGCTGGGAGGGAGGCTGGTGAACCATGTGGGTTGGCGGGCGATCTTTGGCGTGCAGGCGGGGTTCGCGATGCTCTGCCTGACGCTGGCCGCCACGGTTTTGCCCGAAAGCCTGCCCGCCGCCCGCCGGGTTCGTCACGGCTTCGGCCGAACGG
>JBQCCH010000511.1:0-3817 GCA_051962375.1 Tepidisphaeraceae bacterium | reverse complement strand
AATGACACGTCCAGCGGGTCGGCGGTGTTGAATTGCTGATAATCGATGTTCATCCCCCGGCAGAGTTTTTTCAGGGCGTCGGTGAACTGCTTCATCTGCTCCAGATACGCTTCCCGCAGGGCCCGCGGTTCGGTAATCAGCTGGCCCGCTTCTTCCATCCCCTTGAACAGGGTGACGTCATCAAAAGGAAAATCGATCTCCTGCCGATCCAGGATCTGCAGGACGATCACCTCGTGCTTCTTGTAGCGAAGGTGCCGCAGGCCTTTTTTGATGTTAGGCAGATCGTCGAAGCAGTCGCTCAGCAGCAGCACCAGGCTGCGATGCGTCACCTTCTCGGCGATCTGATCCAACACCCGGCCGATGCTGGTCTTGTTCCAGCGCGGGATCTGCTGCAGCTCCGATGCCACCAGCTTCCACTGCGCCGGCGCGTTGGAAGGCTTGAAATAGCGCGACAGCTGCTGATCGAAAATCGCCAGCCCCACGCTGTCCGCCTGGTGCACCGCCAGATACGCCAGGCTCGCCGCCAGCGACGTCGCATGGTCGTACTTCGTCCACCGCCGGCCCGCGTCGACTTCTATAGACCCAAAGCCCATCGATTCCGACGCATCCACCACCAGGATCACCTGCTGGTTCGTCTCTTCCTGGTATTGCTTGAGATAGACCTTGTCGGCGCGCGCCAACACCTTCCAATCCACATGGCGGATGTCGTCGCCGGCGGTGTACGGGCGGTGCTGCGCGAATTCGACGCTGATCCCCTGGTACGGCGAGCGATGGCTGCCGGTCACCATTCCCTCGACGATCAACCGGGCCCGCAGTTCCAGCGACGAAATCTTCGCCAGCGTGCGGGGGTCCAGGTATCGGCGATAGTCGGCGAGGTCGGGCATCGGGGTCCTGAAGGCCAGAAGCGATCGGGGAAGGCACGCGAGCTGCGCGGCGATGCTCGGGCGAGCGCCTAGACCCGGGCCCCTATTCCTTCAGCGTGCCGCGGAATGACAGGTAGCCGGTCACCAGGCCGATCACTGTCGCCACGCCGCCCCAGAAGGCCACCTTCAAATCGCCGCCCGGGCGGAACAGCTCGGTCGCCCCGACGGGCAAGCCCATGATCGTCAGGCTGCTCACCACGCCCAGGAACGTCCGAATGCCGCTGTGCGGCTCATAGTCGTTGATGATCCGGTCAGACATCTGCTTCTCCATATCGCCCCGAGTCTACGAAAAATTTCGCCCGCCGTCTCGCTCACGCCGCCGGCTGGTCTTTCAGCATTTTTGCGGTCTGGGCATCCAGCTCGTCATATTGCTGGCGCGGAATGTAATCGATCAGCTTGTTCACGATCGTGTCGCTGCGGACCCCTTCGGCTTCGGCGTTGAAGTTAGTCACGATCCGGTGCCTCAGCACCGGCACGGCCACGTGGCGGATGTCGTCGGTGCTGACGTGATATCGCCCTTTCAGCAACGCCCGCGCCTTGCCGGCCAGGGTCAAATACTGGCTCGCCCGCGGGCCCGCGCCCCAGCCGACGAATTCTTCGACAAAATCAGGCACCTTGCCTTCGCCCCGGCGGGTCAGCCGGGTGAACTGCAATGCGTACCGAATGACATGATCCGCCACCGGCACCCGCCGGACCACTTCCTGCAATTGCAGCACTTCTTCGCCGCTCAAAATGTGCGACAATTCGACCTTCTGGTTCTGGGTCGTCATCCGCACGATGTTGAATTCTTCGTCCTCGCTCGGATAACCGACGTGGATGTTGAACATGAACCGGTCGAGCTGCGCTTCGGGCAACGGATAAGTGCCCTCCTGCTCGATCGGGTTCTGCGTCGCGAGCACGAAAAACGGCTGCGGCAAACGGTGCTGCTTGCCGCCGGCCGTCACCTGGTGTTCCTGCATCGCTTCCAGCAGGGCCGCCTGCGTTTTGGGGGGCGTTCGATTGATCTCGTCCGCCAGAATCACGTTGCTGAAGATGGGCCCCCGCACGAACCGCAGCGCCCGCGAGCCGGTTGCCTTATCCTCTTCGATGACTTCCGTGCCGGTGATGTCGCTGGGCATCAGGTCGGGGGTGAACTGAATGCGGTTGAAGCTCAGCCCCAGCGTCTTCGCCAGCGTGCTGATGAGCAGCGTCTTGGCCAGGCCCGGCACGCCCACCAGCAAGGCATGACCCCGGCAGAACAACGCGATCAGCAATTCTTCGATCACCGCATCCTGCCCCACAATCACCTTGCCCAGCTCGGCCCGCAGGTCATGGTAAGCCTTCTGCAGTTTTTCCACCGCCGCCAGTTCTTCGGCAGCCAGATCGGTGGTCTGAGCCGGGACGATGCCGATTTGTGATTCCATGCAGAACGCTCCCTGAACCAATGCGAATCCCACCCACGAACGACGCCGCAGCATAACACGACCGACGAAGGTCGACCAAACCCGCAATCCCCGCCCTTCATCAAGACGCCGCCGACGGCGCAAAGTCAACCGCGAAATTCGAGACCGGCCCTATGATGAACACCGATGCCAGAACTGCCTGAGGTGGAAACGGTCGTCCGCACGTTGTCGCCGCTGGTGACCGGCCGCCAAATTGTGCGCTTGACGCACTTGCGCAGCGACATGGTCGAGCCGCCCGGCTTTGATCTCGCCGCCGCCATCGAAGGTCGTGCCATTCAGCACGTCGTCCGCCGCGCCAAGCGCATTGTTTTTTCGCTGGATGACAAAAACCGCTTCTTCATCCATCTGGGGATGACCGGCAGATTGAGCGTGGAGCCGCCGCACGCTGAGTGGCGGCCGCACACGCACTGGGTCGCCGAGCTCGAGACCGGCCAACACCTTCGGCTCTCCGATCCGCGACGATTCGGCGCCATCGTCTGGCTCGGCGGCGCCGCTCACGACAAAGTCGGGCCCGAACCGCTGACGCTCCGCGCCGACCGGCTGATCAAGCTCCTGCAGACCACACGCCGGCCGATCAAGATCGCCCTGCTCGATCAACGGCTCATCGCGGGCATCGGAAACATCTACGCCGACGAAGCCCTCCACCGCGCCCGCATCGACCCCCGCCGGCCCGCATGCGGCTTAGACGATGCAGCCGTCCGCCGCCTGAATCGGGCGATCAAATACGTCCTCCGACGCGCCATCCGCGCCGGCGGCAGCACCATTCGCGACTACGTCAGCGCCGACGGATCGCGCGGGTCATTTCAAAACAGCCATCGGGTTTACGATCGGGAAGGAAAGCCGTGCCGCAATTGTGGTCGCCCGATCACACGCCTCGTGCTGGGCGGCAGATCCACGCATTGGTGTGAGACGTGCCAACGGTGAGACCGAAGCCCGATGAACCAACGTCCAACGCCGGTGCGGCATCCGAAACCGCCCCGTGCAGGGGACAAAGCCGATTAATGCATGACAAAGGTCTGGCTGGCTTCGACGGTGGAATAGAACAGCATCCCGAAGATCGCCGCCGTGGCGACGCCCGACACGCCCAGGCCCACGATGCTCGCCACGCGCGGCCAGCCGCGCGTCCGCAGATTGATCGCCATCGACACCAGCGCCACCACGATGCCCAGCCCCGGCGTCCAGCCGATCAGCAGGCTCGCAATCGCCAAGAAACGCTTCGTGAACGGCAGGTAAGCGTGTACGCGGGCATTCACCGTCTCGGGCGAGGCGCCCTGAAATTCGCTCGCCCGGCAATCCGCGAACAGCTCGGCATGGCACTCGGAGCAACGCACCCAGTGGCTCGACCAGCCCCATTCCGGCACGTGATCGGCGACGCGGATCGTTTCGCGCAGGTCGTAGGCCGTCCCACGCACGTTCTCGGCGTGGCAGTGCGGGCAGTCGAAAACGACTGAT
>JBQCCH010000510.1:0-2311 GCA_051962375.1 Tepidisphaeraceae bacterium | reverse complement strand
CCCGCCGCCGTCACCGTGCCGGCCGTGCCATTGGAGCCGGCGGAGAAGGTGAGCGTGTCGGTGGATGCGGTTGCAGCCGTGGTCGTAGACGTGACGCCGGTTGAACTGCTGGTGAAGTTGGCATCGCTGCCGCTGCTCCACGTGCCGGTCGCCGCCCCGGAGCCAGTGTCCGACCCGTTGGTATCCCAGTAATACGTGGTGGCGTGTGCGGCAGAGGCGGCCACGCTCATGGCGGCCGCCGCCACAGCCAGCGACGCCCAGAGCCGATTTCGCGGCTCGCTCCGCATTTGCGCACCGCACGCGTTGAAATTACTCAAAAACACCATTGAAAGCCCTCCGCAGAAATGTTTCCCAAAACCTTTTTTATACTTCTATAGTACATTTATCCCCTGAACAAGATAATTCTGGTTCCTTATCGGAGAATTCTTCGTGGGCCTGTGAATTTGGCTCGGAAAGTCGGATGAATTCGGGCCGCGGGTCGGTAAACATAGGATTGTGGAATGATTGAGGCTGGAGAGGCAGGCTCGGGGCACGGGGATGGCGAAGGCCCCTCAGCGAGGCAAAAATATACCGCAAAAGTATAACATCGGTGTAAACGGCGGGGAGGTCTTGTCGGTATCAGGGGCATCTCGAACGGGAGCTTGGAGGCGCATGGTTCACGAATATCGCAAATTAAGGGTTCTGGCGGCTGCGGTGGCGGCGACGTGGGTTTTGGGCTGCTCGGCGGCTGTCCGCGCGGCGGAGGGGGCTGTCGTTGATGCCTCCACGTTGCGGGGCAAGGTCATGTGTGGGTATCAAGGCTGGTTCAACACGCCCAACGACGGCGCCGGCCGGGGCGTGGTGCACTGGGGCCGAGCGCCGCTTGGGGAAGGCGACTGGACCGTCGATCTCCTGCCCGATGTCAGCGAGCTTGACGCCGACGAACGCTACGATACCCAGATCCGTGACGCCGACGGCAAGCCCGTGCAGGTCTACAGTTCGTACAACCCCAAGACCGTCGCGCGGCATTTCAAGTGGATGCAGCAGTACGGCATCGACGGCGTCTTCCTGCAGCGCTTCGTTTCGGGCATCGGCAAGCCGGCGGTGATGAAGCACTACGACCGCATCGTCGAGAACGTGCGCAACGGCGCAAAAACCTATGGCCGCGCGTGGGGCATGATGTATGACCTGTCGGGCCTGAGGCCGGGCAATGCGCAGGTCGTCATCGACGATTGGAAGCGCCTGGTCGGCGAATACAAAATCACCAAGGACGCCAGTTACATCAACGAGAACGGCAAGCCGATCGTGGTGCTTTGGGGGATCGGCTTCGGGAATGGAAAACGCCCCGACTTATTCGAAGACGGGCTGAAGCTGATTCAATTCCTGAAAAACGATCCGGTGTATGGCGGCAACACGGTGATGATCGGCGTGCCGCACCAGTGGCGGGCGATGGTCGGCAAAAATGAGGAGCGCGCCAAGGCGTTCCAAACCGTCATTGAGGCGGCCGACATGATCCAGCCATGGAATGTGGGATCGTATAAGACCCCGGAGGAAGTGGAGCAGGTCGCCAAGAACAAATGGGCCCCGGACATTGCCTGGTGCGAAGCCCACCACCTGCAGTACATGCCCGTCGTGTTCCCCGGCTTCACTTGGTACAACCTGCGCAAAGGGCAGACGCCCGCCGATCAGATTCCGCGGGCGGGCGGACGGCTCCTGTGGCAGCAGTACGTGGAAGCGAAAAAGCTCGGCTGTCCGTGGATCTATCAGGCGATGTTCGACGAAGTGGACGAAGGCACCGCCATCATGAAGGTGCGGCCGGCCCCGGCGCCGGGAAAGTCGGTTTTCACCGACCTGCACGGACTGCCCAGCGACTTCTACCTCCGGCTCGTCGGCGAAGGGGGTCGACTGATCCGCGGCGAGATCCCGGCCGACCAACTGCCCGAGCAAATCAAAGCGGAGCAAATCAAAGCGGAGAAGTAGCCGAAACGCAGTCCAACAGAATTGTCCCGACTTTGAAGGCGTCGCCCGGTGACGCCTTCATTTCGTTTTCGCGAGCCAGATGCAAACGGGGCATCGGCAGCGGCCAGCCGCGGAACGATGCGCCCGGCGCGTGTGCACGCGCGATGCGAAACATCGCTCCTGCCCGATCATCGGGCGCTTGCCTGGCACCTCGCTCGTTCTAGTTCGGCGATTCGACGGCCGCCTGCAGGTTCGACATGAAATCGGCGTCGGGGCACTGGAGCTGGGCCGCAAACTTCCAGTCGCCGCCGCGTCGGAACAGTTTGAAGACCAGGTGGTTCCATCCCTTTTTCAGCACCATCGCCGGATAGGC
>JBQCCH010000509.1:0-4193 GCA_051962375.1 Tepidisphaeraceae bacterium | reverse complement strand
GTGCTGTGGCAGCCGAAAAAATAGCGATCAGGTCCACTTGCCGATGTACGTGGTCGACGAAAACGTGCTGTTGTAGCCGGCGGTGTAGACGAACGTGGAAGCATCGACGGCTTCGCCGACGCCGCTGAAGCGAGGGCCGGGCAGGCTGGCGATGGTGGTCCAGGTGTTGGTGGTGGGGTCGTATTCGAGATTGCTGGACAGGGGCGAGTTGTACGGCGACTGCCCGCCGAGGACGACGATCTTGTTATCGAAGGCAAAGGTCGCGTCCGTGACATGGGAGCGACCGCTGGGGAGATTGGCGAGGGTGGTCCAGGTGTCGGAGCTGGCGTTATACCGGTAGAGGGACGGGTGAGTGACGAGGGCGGCGTCTTGCCCGGTTTGACCGGCGACCAGGTACATGGAGCCGTTCAGAACGACAGCGCCGGCATGATTGCGGGGCGCGGGGATGCTGGCTTTGGTGACCCAGCCGGCGCCGAGGTTGGTCAGGTCAAGTGCCCACATGGTAGTGACGTCATTCCGGCTGCTGTCATCGCCGCCCATGAAATAGAGCGAGTTGCCGAGCTTGGCCATGCTTCCGGCGCCGCGTGCGATGGGAAGGTTGGGCAAGGCGGTGTAGGTGTTGCTGCTGACGTTGTAGCGATAAACGGCAGTGGTGGAGAACGTTTGATACCCGCTCGGCCCGTTGCCCGGGTATCCGCCGGCGAAATAGATCGAGGTGCTGTCGGTGGCGACGCCCGGATGCGTCAGGCCGATCGGCAGGCTGGCGCCGGTGGACCAGTGATTGGTGGCCGGGTCGTAGATATAGAGGGCGCTGCTGGGCTTGAAGCTGGAATCGGTGAATCCGCCGAACGTGTACAGCTTGCCGCCAACGAACCCGCCAAAAATTTCAGAAGCGGCCACGGGGCGTGAGGCGGCGGTGGTCCAGGTGAGGGTGGTATGGGCGACGGGGACGTCATCCTCAATAGTCACGGTGGCGGCCGATTCCACGTTGGTGTAGCCGTTTACCGCGCCGAGGGAGAGGATTACGGATTCATCCCCTTCCGTGACGCCGTCATCGACGACGCGGACGGGGATGGTGATCGAGCTGACGCCGGCCGGGAACGTGATGGCCGAGCCGATCTTGCCGTAGTCGACACCGTTGGTGGCGGTGCCGCTGACGGAGAGGGGAACGGTCAGCGCACTGGCAAGGCTTTCGTCAGAGCCGCCGCGGGTGATGGTGAAAGCGCCGGGGGTCTGGGTGGCTTCGCTGGCATTGGGGGTGCTGGCGGTGATGTCGAGGTAGTTGGGGGTCGTCTCAACCGAGGCGATGCCGATATAGCAGATTTTGTCCCCGGTGGCCCAAGCGGCGTTGCCGATGGTGAGCTTGCCGTCGGTGACGGTGACGGTGGCTTGGCCCTCCAGGTAGCGGCGGGCGGACTTGGTGATGCCCGAGACGACGACTTGCCCCTCGGCGGTGATGGCCATGCGGTCGTTGAATGTCGTGGGATCGCCGCCGACGATGTAGACGCTGTAGGTGCCGTTTTCCACGCCAATGTTCCAGGTTTTGCCCTGCATGGCGATGAAGGCGTCGTTGCGTTTGACCTTGGTCGCGTTGCGTTTGACGGCGTCGGCGGAGGCGTCGGCATCCCAGCCGTAGCTCAGGCCGCCGCGTCGGACGTCATAGACGGAACCGTAGTCCAGCAGCATGCCCGGCGCTCGGTTGCCGAGCGGCGCGAAATTAATGCTGACGCCAAAATCAGCGTGAAGCAGCTGGCGAGGTTCGAGCGAGTCGATAAAGCGATGCGACATGGTGATCCCTTCCTACAGACGTTATCGGTCTACGAATACTACAGAATGCAAAAGTTTGCGATGATCACTGGGCGATGGCAGCCGACGGGCTCAATCCGAGCCACTGGGCAACGGGGCGAATTTGTCGCAGGACCAGCCGCTCCATCAATCGCACGGCCAACAGCGATGCCCCGAACAAGGGCAAAAAGATCGCCAGGCCGAGGACGATCAGGCTCAGGCCGATCGAGCGGTGCGTGCTTTTCGAAGGCTTGGGAGCGCCGAGCACGCCCACCGCTCGGCGTCGCCACCAGAGGACGACCGAACTGAGGCACAGCAGCAGCAACCCCATCGCACTGAGCAGGCCGATCAATTGATTGAGCCAACCGAACAGTTGCCCCTCGTGCCAGGCGACGCCCGTGCCGACGACGCGGTCGAGCCAGAGCTTGTTTGAAAAATCCGATCGCCGAAGGATCCTGCCGGTCGCGCCGTCGACGGTGAGTTCCACCCGTTGCGGCCGGTCGGCGGTGAGCGATTTGATTTGCCAGGCGTTGGCGGGCTTGGCGGGGGGTTCGATGGTGACGGGAGCCGGCAAGTGCAGATTCGCGGCTTCGGCGGCCAGGCGATCCAGCGGCGCCAGATCGACGCTTGTCGGCAGCATGTGATGGCCGCGGTGGGCGGCATGTGCGTCGGGCGCGGCGCCGTTGACCCAATCCTGGCGTGCGGGCGCTGTGTGGGTGAGCTGACGAACTTCACGGAAATAATCGCCCCAGAATTTCGCCCAGGGCAGCCCGCTGAGCAGGAGCAACAAGACCGAAGCGGAAATCCAGAACCCGGTCACCGCATGCAGATCGCGCCACATCAATCGCGACCCGCTGGTGAGTCGGGGATAAAGAATGCCGCCCCATCCGCGCACGTCGCGCGGCCACCAGAGCCACAAGCCGGTGAGGATGAGCACGATCGTCCAGGAGGCCGCGATTTCTACGACGTAAGAACCGAAATTGCCCAGGAGCAATTCGCCATGGATTCGGAAGATCCAGCGCATCAGCCGATCATTTTCGCGGACGCGATGCAAAATCTGCAGGGTCTGCGGGTGCACGTAGACGCGTTCGATTCCACGGTCGGTGTTCAACAGGACGCGGCAGGCGGATTGTTCCGAGGGCGGAAGCTCGTAAGCGCTGAGCGTGCTGCCAGGGACGGCCGCCAGCGCGGCATGGACGATCTGCGAAACGGACGCTCGCGCGCCGGTGATGGCCAGGTGATCGTACGGTCGATCGATCCAGGCTTCGATCTGCGGGCGAAACAAATAGATCGCCCCCGTGATCGACAACACGACGACGAAGGGAATGGCAATCAGGCCGGCGTAAAAATGCCAGCGCCAGACCGTCCGATGGTCCAACCAGCGGCGCGTGTCGGCTGCGGGCGTGGGCTCGGGTTCAAGTACGGTGGTCATCGAAGCTCCTTACGGGTTGGCGATCCACATCGAATCCAGGAAACCAGGATCGCTCGGACTAATGATCCCGTTGCCGATCGTGCCCGTCGGATCGGGGAAAATGCTCGGATAAAACGGCGGCTTCATCGCGAGCGATTCGGCATGGCCGTCGACGAAGCCGACGTTGACCCGCTGATGCGGGTGTCGCGTGTAATCCGGTCGGCAGGCGGACGTTGTGCCGACCGTTCCCGGCGACCAGAGGTGGGTCGCGAGGCTCGGCGTGAGCGCTTCAGTCAGGCCGCCGTCGGCCATGGCGACTTTTTCGCTGGAGCGGCGGATGCTGGCGTATTTGACCCAGTTGAGCTTGGTGTTGAAGCCATAACTCGCCTGCAGATCGATCCGATTGTTGGCCGGGCAGTTCCAGACGGATCGGGCGGCGGTGTCGGCATTGTTCTGGCCCTGACGCAGGTACGGGTACAGCGCCGCCTTGCGGTCGAAGCCTGACGCGTAGCCGATGAATACGTGATAGTCGTTGGCATACATCTGCAGCGCGTTGGCAAGCTGCTTGAGATTGGTCAGGCAGGCAACCTGCTTGGCCTGTGCCCGAGCCCGGTTCAGCGCCGGCAGAAGGATCGCGATTAATAAGGCAATAATTCCGATGACAACAAGGAGCTCCACTAGCGTGAACGCACGCTGCGGCTCCCGAAGGGTTCGAAGAGGCATGACTCACCGTGTTAAATTGAATCGATTGACAAGCGCCGACCTTGGCCTGATCCGGTGTGGATCGCCAGGTGGATTGCGCTGCACGAATTCAGGCGACGGTGAAAGGCGGGGCGGTGGCGTCGTAGGGGGAATCCGTCAGCAGCCGGTGCAACTTGGTCGGCTCGATCAGCCGGCACAGTTCCAGCAGGCCGCTGGGGGAAAAATCAAATTCGAAGACCGGCGGATCGGTGTAGCCGCGGGAATTGTCGCAGACGGCGCAATGCGATTTGCGGTC
>JBQCCH010000508.1:0-2012 GCA_051962375.1 Tepidisphaeraceae bacterium | reverse complement strand
GGCGGAGTGCCCGCGGCGCGGAAGTGGGCGTGCAAGGGGCGGTGCTGGAATTTCGCGTCGTGCCGGTCAGGCTTTATTGAAACACTTGCGAATGCGAGCGGCCGGCCGAAAGCATGCGGGCGCTGCGATGCGGGGTGTGCCACGCCGCATCGACGAAGCTCGTCCGCGGTCGCGAACTGGATGTTTTATCGATCGAGGTCATGGATGCAGCCACGAATGCTTGAGGTGCGAACGCGGATTCTGAAAGACAACGACCGGGTGGCCCGTGCGCTGCGCGAACGATTCGATGCGGCCGGCGTGTTTGTCGTGAGCCTGGTCTCCAGCCCCGGCGCGGGAAAGACGACGTTTCTGGAAAAAACGCTGTCGTCCCTGCGAGCGAAGTATCGCGTGGCGGCCCTGGTGGGAGACTTGGCCACCGAGAATGACGCCGCCCGGCTGGCCCGAAGCGGCGCTCCGGTCCGGCAGATCGTGACCGGCACCGTGTGCCATCTGGAGGCGGCGATGGTCGAAACCGCGCTCGAGGGGTGGAACCTGGCCGAGCTGGATCTGTTGTTTATCGAAAATGTGGGCAACTTGGTGTGCCCGAGCAGCTATGACCTGGGCGAGCACCTGCGGCTGGTGCTGCTTTCGACGACCGAGGGCGCGGATAAACCGCTGAAATACCCGACGATCTTCAATACGGCCGACCTTGCGGTGATCACGAAAATCGATCTGGCGGCGGCGGTGGAATTTGAGCGGGCCGAAGCGCTGGCGGCGATCGAATCGGTGCGGCCGGGGATGCGTGTGTTGGAAACGTCGTCGAAAACCGCTGACGGATTAAAGCCCTGGATGGATGAGCTCGGCGAACGGTTGGCCCGTCGGGCGGCGAGGCAATCGGCGTGATTTGCCGCGGGGCCATCGGTCGACGGGAAGCCGGCTTTGAATCGGGCGAAGGCTCGCACGGCGGGTCGGCGTGCGATTGCGTGGATTTGAACTGGCAGCAGACGCTCCGCCGCGCGTTGCGGCTGGTGTCGCGTGGGGGGCGGCGCATCGCTGTGCTGCTGCCGCCGGGCGGGCGGCTCCGGCATGGGGATGTGCTGTGCGAAGTGCCGGTGCCGATCGCGGTGTGCGTGGAAGAGATTGCGGTGCTGTCGATTCAATTCGTCGATGCAAAACAAGCGGGCCGGCTCGCGTTTGATCTAGGCAATCGGCATCTGCCCGCCCAAGTAACGGGCGACGCCATTCTCACGCCCGACGACGGGCCCGCTCGGGCGCTGGCGCAGGAGCACGGGCTTTGCTGGAAAATCGTCCCGGCCCGGTTTTACCCCGAGCCGATTTTGCTGGAGACGTTTGCCCGCCGTTGATCTGGCAACTCTTTTGCTTCGCTCACGTTTGAAAGGAATCGCATGACACCAAGTTCAATAAATCGCGGGACGAGCCACTGGGTGACGGCAGTCGTTCTCTTGGCGGGTGCGTCGGTTGCGTTCGGCCATCCCGGGCACGGCGCGCAGGGCTTTGTCGGGGGCGTCGCGCATCCGCTGAGCGGATGGGATCACCTGCTGGCGATGATCGGCGTGGGGATGCTCGCGGTGGGGATCGGGCGGCAATGGATTTGGGCGCTGCCGGCGATGTTTATCGGGGCGATGTGGACCGGCGCCGCGATGGGCGTATGGGGCGTTTGTTTGCCGACGTGGGTCATCGAAAACGGAATTGCCGCATCGGTTTTTGGATTGGGGCTGCTGATTACGCTGGGTGTGGGTGTGCCGACGGCGTTCGTCGCGGGACTGACGGCATGCTTCGGCCTTTGCCATGGCGCGGCCCACGGCGCTGAAATGCCGGCCGGCAGCTCGATTCTCGCGTTTTTCGGCGGATTCACGCTGAGCACCGTCGTATTGCACTTGGCGGGCATGGGCGCCGCGAGGTGGCTCCGCCGGAACGCGCCGGTTGGGCTCGAGCGCGCCCTCGGCGCGGGAATGGCCGCGTGCGGCGCGGTCATGCTGGCCGGCCTGGTGTGAGGAAAGGCCGCCCGCATG
>JBQCCH010000507.1:0-3083 GCA_051962375.1 Tepidisphaeraceae bacterium | reverse complement strand
GTGATCCTCCTCATTGACCATGATCGAAACGGATTCTTCCTCGCCCACCGCGACGCCGCGGGCGCCTTCCGCCTGGGCGTGGGGCTTGGAAATCAGGTGACGCTCGACGAGCAGCTGCCGATCGATGTCGGGCGCGTCGGCGAGGTCGACGTAAAAGAGTTTGGCCGCAATCTGATCGGCATTGGCGAGCAACGCGCCGCGGACTTTCTGTTCGAGCGAGTGACGTTGGGCCCGCGAGCAGCGCGACAGAAAATTATGCCCGGCCACGTTTCTTGCCAGCCGAATGCGCGAGGAAATCACGGTCTCGCTCATGGGCCCGTTGCCCCGGAGCCATTCGCCCGCACGGGATGTTAAATCGCTCAGTTTCATGGTTCTTCGTCGCCAGTCACTCTCCGGCCGGCTGCGATCCCACGAATCGCTTGCCGCATTGCATCAGGCTCATTCCCCTTCGACGGCACGAATCTGGTCGCGAATCTTGGCGGCCCGTTCGTAGTCCTCGGCTTCGATCGCCCGCTGCAGGTCCTTCTTCAGTTTCTCGGCATCGGGCTTTCGACGGGCGGGGGCCAGATTCGTCGAACCCCGCCGGGTGGGCACTTTGCCCACGTGATGGGTCGCCCCCTCATGCGCCCGCTGAATCAGGGGAGCAAGTTCCCGCTCAAATACTTTATAATCGTTCGCACACCCCAGCAGCCCGCTCTGGCGGAACTCCGCCCAGGTGATGCCGCACTGATCGCACTGCAGCGTCTGCTCCTTGGCCACGCCCGAATGCGCCATGACGAAGTTCGTCAGAAGTTCGTTGATCGGCATATGCCCCTTCGCCGACCCGATGCCTTCCAACTGCTGCGCACACGATTCACACAAGTGCTTTTCGATCTTCTTTCCGCTTTTAATTTCGGTCAGATGAACGGTGGCGGGATTGTTGCAATTTTCGCACTTCATCGGTTTAGCCCGCAAAATCGTATGGACGCAGCGGTTAAAGGTCAATTCGCCGCACCACGGCCGGCTTTGGCGCGCAAGGGGCGATAAATCGCCATTCATGTCCGGTTTATAGATACTTCGGACCGAGCCACTAGATTGCTGAAACTTAAAAAACCCCGGCAAGCGGCCGCGGTGTTTTAAGGTTGTCGAAGGGAGTTATTGTCATGATCCGGTTTCACCATGCCATCGCACTGGGGCTCGCATTCGCGCTGCTCCTGTCGATCGTCTTCTAAGCATCCCTTTCTACGCTTCGTACGTCCGAAAGGTTGACGGCGTTCGCCGCCGCGCGATGATGCTCGAAGAATGGCCAAATACACGATCGTCACTGGGGCCGCCGGTTTTATCGGGCGGAACTGTGTCGCTGAACTCAATCGAAGGGGCAAGACCGATCTGTTGCTCGTCGACGTGCTCGGCACCGATGACAAATGGAAAAACCTGGTCGGCCTGACCTACGAGGACCTGCTCACGCCGGAAGAATTGGTCGAGCGGATCGATCTGGATATCGGCTTCGTAGACGAAGTTGAAGCGATCATCCACCTGGGCGCCTGCAGCGCAACGACCGAAAAAGACGCGGACTACCTGTTTCAAAACAACACCCGCTACACCGAAACGCTGGCCGATTGGTGTATCCATAACGACATTCGGTTCGTCTATGCCTCCAGCGCAGCCACCTACGGCGACGGCTCGCTCGGATACAGTGACGCCGACGCGGTCACCCCCACGCTCAAGCCGCTGAACATGTACGGCTATTCCAAGCACCTGTTCGATCTCTGGGCACTGCAGCGCGGCTGGCTCAACAAGATCGTCGGCCTCAAGTATTTCAACGTTTTCGGCCCGAATGAAGACCACAAGGGGAGCATGCGGTCGGTGGTGAACATCGCCTATCAGCAGATCCTGAAGACCGGCGAAGTGCAGCTCTTCAAAAGCGATCGGCCGGACTACAAAGACGGCGAGCAAATGCGGGACTTTGTCTACGTGAAAGACGCCGTCGACGTGACGCTCTGGTTCGTCGATCACCCGACCGCGAACGGCCTATTCAATTGCGGCACCGGCAAGGCGCGAACCTGGGTGGACTTGGCATCGGCCACGTTCCGGGCGATGGGGCGCGAGCCGAACATCCGCTTCATCGACATGCCCGACCACCTGAAGGGCAAGTACCAGTATTTCACCCAGGCCGACGCCGCCAAACTTCGGGCGGCCGGGTATACCAAGCCGTTCACCACGCTGGAAGACGCGGTGAAGGACTACGTGGACACCTCGCTCAAGCCGCTCTACGGATAACCGCGGCAAGCGGGGGGCAACAATCGATTTAACCCAACAAAGAACGGATCAAAAACCGGAAGGGCAGGCGACGCATCGCTTGCCCTTCCGGTTTTGTTGTCTGAGACAACGCAAACCGCGACTCACGCGGCCGCTTTATGAGCAGGAGCGAGCCTGCTCTTCCAGCCGCTGCAGCAGTTCGCCCGCTTCTTCTTCGCGCTCGCCCAGGTGACTGCTCCAGGCCAGCTTTTCGTTCTTGGCCGCCGCCCGTTCAATGCGGCGGCAGGCGCTGATGACCGTGCTGTGGTTCCGCTTGCCCATCTTGCCGGCGATTTCCGGAAAGCTGAGCTTGCTGGTCTTACGCACCAGGTACATCGCCACCGAGCGGGCGAGCGAAATCGTCCGCTGGCGACGGCCCGACATCAGGTCCTTCATCTCCAGCCCGAAATAGGTGCAGACGCTGCTGAGCACGCTCTCGGGCTTCACGGGCGCCACCAATTGGCGGTCCAGATCGCCGAGAGACTCTTGCGCCAGCATCACGTCAGCGGGGCGGCCGGTCAGACGCGTGTGGGCGCTGATGCGGGTGATGGCGCCTTCCAATTCACGCACGTTCTGCGTCACCCGGCGGGCGACCCATTGGATCACTTCTTCGCTGAGGTTGATCTTGTTCTTCAGGCTCATCGCCCGCAGGAGCTGGCCGCGCATCGCGCAGTTCGGGGCGTCGATGCGGACGACCATGCCGCTCACGAACCGGTTGATCAGCGATTCGCCGAATTCCGCGATCAGTTTCGGGTGCTCATCGCTGGCCAGTACCACCTGCCGGCCCATGGCTTCGATCGCGTTGA
>JBQCCH010000506.1:0-3303 GCA_051962375.1 Tepidisphaeraceae bacterium | reverse complement strand
GTGATCATGGACAGCTCCCTGCTGAAGGTCGACGAATTCATGCACATCGGCCGGCGCATGCGTCGGCTCATTTTTCAGAGCGCTGTTGGCGGAATGGTCCTGAGCATCGCCGGCATGCTGGTCGCGACGGCCGGTTATTTGCCGCCGGTCGCGGGCGCCCTTGCCCAGGAAGTGATTGACGTCATTGCCGTTCTCAACGCGCTTCGCGCCTTGGTGCCACCGAAAACCCTGAGTGATTTTTGAACAACGGAAAGGCCTTACGCCATGCTTGCAACACCGACCCTGCTGATTGATTCGACGTTCGATTCCGAATTCCGCTCGGCCGAACCGGAGTCGTGTGCCGAGATTGTCAACTTTTCCCTCGTAGAGCCTGCGCGCCAGGCGTACCTCAAGCTGTGGATCGTCGGTCGCCCCGATTGCCTGTTCCTGGAGATGTCGTCCGACGATCATCGCCGCTGGACGCTCGGCGTCCCGCTGCAGCCGGGTCGGTATCGATTCCGGTACTACGTCATGGGCGACAACGGCACGCTGATTTGCCATGTGCCTTTGACCTCGTCGAAAAACGAAGTCGACGGCTGGGACGGCCTGATGACGGTGAATACGCCGACCCGCGCCCGCCATGGCACCGCGCCCAAGACGGCCGGTCTGGCACTGCCGATGCGCCGGCAGGCTTAATAAGGAGCAGCCATGTTCGACGATAAACTTGTTCGGCAGATCCACGAATTTCTCGATGCCGAGGCATTTCTGGAGATTCTCAAGTCGCGCGACGCCGTCTCCGGCGAAGCCGCCGACGGCTTTGTCAAAGCAAAGGATCGGCTCAAATCCATGATCACGACGAGCACGCGCGTGTTGGATCGCCCCCTGATCGAGGCGGCCCACGCCTATGTGCATGCCTTGGAACGCTTCCACGAAGCCGCCGAAACTGAACAGCGCAACTGCTGCACCGCCGCCCGCCTTGGCAATGATTTGGGAGATGCCCATGGCAGACTGCTCGGCATTCTGCATAGCCACGATCCCCGGCCCGGCGTCCAAGCTGATCGAGAGCGTCCGCCGCGCATTCTGGTTGCCGTCGACGACACCGCTCCCTC
Source organism: Tepidisphaeraceae bacterium (assembly GCA_051962375.1). GTDB lineage: Bacteria > Planctomycetota > Phycisphaerae > Tepidisphaerales > Tepidisphaeraceae > RYN-431. The sequence goes on along the minus strand of JBQCCH010000506.1, from coordinate 2,215 downwards.
CGAGTGGGCGATGCAGGCGGCGATCCGATTGGCAAAGCGGATCGATGCCGAACTGCGGCTCGTCTATGTCGTGCCGCCGCTGGCGATGGAACGCACGGAGTTGATCACCTACGCCACCGATCTGGATGCGGCCGACCTGCGGTATGGGCAGGGGGTTTTGGCGCGGATGCGTTGCCGCGTTCCCATCGGCATGCCGTGCGAGCAATCGATCCAGTACGGCGATCCCGCCACGAAAATTGTCGGTGAAGCCCGGCGATGGCACGCCGATTACATCGTCATCGGCACGCGCGGGCATGGCAGGCTGGCGCGATTCATCCTCGGGAGCACGGCCGATGCGGTCATCCGCGTCGCGCCTTGTGCGGTAGTGACCGTCGGTCAGCCGCCCCAGGTTGTCCCGGACACTTCCGCCCGGGCCGGCGAGAAGGTGGCGATGACTTCCGCCTGTGCGTTAGAGCATTGAGGTCGGCTCATTGCCCCGTCGCGCTTCACCCGGCCGCGAGGTGCGTGATTGCCCACAGAGACACCGCGCTGATGAACAGCCAGAGAAATACGCCTTGGCCCAGCGCCTTAACACCGACCGCCCGCAACGTCTTCGTGGACAGGCCGGCGCCGACCAGGAAAAGCGTCAGCGTCAGGCCGGCGGTCGCGAGGTGGGACAGCAGCGGAGCAATTCGCGCAATGCCCGGCACTTCGCTGCGCAGGATGCTCGCCAACAGGAAGAAGCCGATGAACCACGGAATCTGAATCCGGCGCGGCGTCTTCTGGCTCGCAGCGTCGAACCCGAAGGTGGCGCCGGCGACGCGGGGCCGCTTCGGTGCGGTAAACGCGATGGCGAGCGTGATCGGCACAATCCAAAGCGCCCGGCTCAACTTCACCGCTGTCGCGGTTTGCAGGGCATCCATCCCATACCGGCTCGCTGCCCCGACCACGCTTGAAACATCGTGAATCGCAATGCCCGCCCAGACGCCGAATTGGTGCTGGCTGAGGCCCAATGCATGGCCGATCGGGGGGAACAAGTACAACGCCGCTCCATTGAGTAAAAAGACGACGCCCATGGCAACGGTCATGTCGCCTTCGTCGGCATCGACAGCGCTGCCGACCGCCGCGATCGCGCTGCCGCCGCAGATGGCGGTGCCGGCGGAAATCAGCAGAGACGTTCCGCGTCGCACGCGCAGAAGCCGCCCGGTCAGATAGCCCAGCAGCAACGTCACGACAATGGTAAGCGCGGCGAAGACGACGCCATTTTTGCCGGCCTTCAGCACAACGATCAGGTTCATCCCAAACCCCAGCAGCACTACGCAGCTTTGCAGCAGCCAGCGAGAGGCCGCTCGAGATTGCCGCACGAAGGGGTTGCCCAAAGCGATCGCCAGGACCGCGCCAAGCGCCAACGCTTCCGGCGGTGACATCCACGGCGTGAAGCACAGGGCCATTGCCGTGAGAAACAGAATGCGCCGCAGAAGTTCGCCGCGGTGCGGCGTGTGAAGCGCGGGCCGACAGGGGATTGCTACCATTTCCATGCCCAAACTATCGGGCCCAGAATGCGATAAGACAAAAACATAGTTTTTATGGTATCGATCAATTAAACTAATGATATGAATCGAACGCAGCTCACGGCATTCGCGGCGGTCGCCGAGGCGGGGGGCTTCACCAAAGGGGCGGAACGGCTGATGGTGAGCCAGCCCGCGGTCTCATTGCAGGTGAGCGAGTTGGAAACGTCACTGAAGACAAAGCTTTTCGATCGACTGCCCCGGGGCGTCCGGCTGACCGCCGCCGGCGAGTTGCTGCTCGGCTATGCGCGGCGGATCGAAGCGATGGAACAGGAAGCCGAACTCGCGATGGCCGAATTTCTCGGGCTCGCTCGGGGCCGCCTGGTGATCGGTGCCAGTCTGACGATCGGCTCCTACCTTTTGCCGGCGACGCTGGGCGCATTTCGCCAGGCTCATCCGCAGATCGATCTTGAACTCAAGATCTCCAATACCCATCAAATCGAAGCCATGGTGCTCGACAATCGCCTGGACATGGCCTTCACGGAGGGATTCATTCGCGATCACCGGCTGAAGGCACGGGTGATCGCGCGGGATCGCTTAGTCCCCATTGCGCCGCCGAACCACCCGATGTTCGGCCTTAAACGCATCACGGCTGAGCGGTTCATGCAGGAGCCGCTGATCCTGCGGGAGGCCGGCTCGGGCACGCGCGAGGTCGTGGAGGAAGCGCT
>JBQCCH010000505.1:0-17737 GCA_051962375.1 Tepidisphaeraceae bacterium | reverse complement strand
TGCTGCGCCGCCCGCAGGCCGGCTTCGGAACCGACGTCGTTCTGGGCATTGCCGCTGGAGGGCATGTTGCCGGCGGGCAACGTAATCCGAGGTGCCCAGCTCAGCCACTCATCCTTGGCCTGATCGTGAAGCGTGAATTGTGCGCCGTCTTTGGCGGGATCGCCCATGTCCTGGTCCGGCGTGGCGAATTCCACGCCGCCGGCGATGAGCGTGCGGAGTGAGTCAATCTGCAACTGCAGGCCGCTGAACACTCCCCCTTTCACGTCGGTCCCACCGATCGCCCAGAAGACTGAATTCGTCCGGACCAGCGGCAGGAAGCGTTTCCAGATGAAGAGCGTGGCATTGACCTGGGTGGTGTCGTCGCTGAAGCGGATGTCTTGCACCGTGCCCACCTGGATGCCGCGGTAGTTCACGGGTGAATTCAGCTGCAGGTGGGTGAGCCGATCCATGTGCAGCACGACGCGCATGCCGTCGCCGAACAGGATGGGCTGCTGTTCCAGGCCGTCAAAGTCGGTGGTGGGATCGCCGCCGCCGGGGAGAACTTCGATGTACGGTCCACTGGTGACGGTGTTGAACCCCTGCAGAACGCCGCCCGAGACATCCGGGCGAACGATCCAGAACAGGCTCGACGTCTGGGCGATGAAAGTATTTTCCTTGGTGAGCTGCACGTGCACGATGGCGTGCCGCTGATCGGTCGCCAGGGCGATGGAGCTGACGGTGCCCACTTGCACGCCGTGGACGGCGACCGGCGTCTGGCCCGGGCGCAGGCCGGTTGCATCGGAGAAGGAGATGCGGATTTCAGGCCCGTGTTCGTTCCGGTAGCGGTGCAGGTAATACGCCAGCGCCGCGGCCGCCAACAGCGGAACGATCCAGACCAGCATTTGCGGCCAGCGTGATTTTTCGACGCGCGGCCGCGGCAAGGCGTCGAGGCTTTTCGACGAAGTTCGGTCATCCACAGGTTGCGGTTCGGAGGGGTTCATATTTCGGCGGCCTCGGGTTCCCAGACCAGTTGGGGATCAAAACTCGCCGAAGCGAGCAGCGTCAGCACGACCACGCCCCCGAACGGGAGCAGCCCCGGCCCGGGATAGACCGAGCCGATCGTGCCGAGCTTCACCAGGGCCACCCAGATCGCCAGCACGAACACATCCAGCATGGCCCAGCGGCCGACGCCTTCAATGAAGCGGTAGACGATCGTCCGGAAGCGTTTCCAGCGGCGCATGTGGAAGCGGGTCGCCAACACGATGAACAAGAGGCCGGCCAGTTTCACCAGCGGGATGAAGATGCTCGCGAGGAAAACGACAACGGACAGGATGTATTCCTGGTCGTTGTAGAACTGGCGGACGCCGTCCCAGACGGTGTTTTCGGAGACGGTGCCGTAGATGTCGAGCCGCAGAATCGGAAAGACATTGGCCGGCACGTAAAGGATCAGGGCCGTCAGCGCCAGGGCGCCGGTCAGGTGCAGGCTCCCGCGCGTGGGGCGCATGAGCGTCGATCCGCAGCGCGTGCACTTGGCGACGCAGCCGGCAGGCAGCGGTTCCAGCCCGTGGACCAGACTGCAGGTCCGACAGGCGATCGGCTCAATGGGAGCGGGGCTCGACACGCCGGAGTTTAGGGCGCGGCCGGGCGTTAAATCGAACGGAGGGCCCGGTTTGGTCGGGCGCAGCGCGCGAAGCGGGGAAAGAAAAACAGGACAGGAGCGATGAAGCACCTGTCCTGCGCTTGCCGGCGAGCTCTCGAATTCACGCCGGCAGTGGTGCACGAAAAGGTGGGCAGGACTTCGAGGGGAAGTCCTGCCCACGCGCAGTTCGAGACGATCCGACTAGGCGAGGCTGGCAGCCGCCTTGGCCGCGGCGGCGCCGCCGACGGTGTGGGTCGGCATGCCGGTCGGGGCGTACATGTGCGAGATGACGTACTCGGGGTAAGCCGAGATGCCGTGCTCGTGGATGTCGAGGCCTTCCATTTCGCCTTCCTTGCTGACGCGAAGGACGCCGAACATGTGAAGGACGCCGAAGACCGCCAAAGCGATCACGAAGGTGGCCGCGCACACGATGGCGCTGCCAATGCACTGGGCTTTCAGGACGGTCATACCGCCGCCGTAGAACAGGCCGGTGAGGGCCGGGTTGGTGGCGGCGTCGACGACCGGGGTGGTCGTCGCGCTGGTGCCGGCGGCGGCGTATTCACCGCTGGCGAAGAAGCCGATCGAGAGCGTGCCCCAGATGCCGCACAGGCCGTGCACCGGCCAAGCGCCGATCGGGTCGTCAATCCGCAGGAATTCCAGCAGTTCCACTCCCGCCAGGACGACCGCGCCGGCGATGCCGCCGAGCAGGATCGAGCCGGTCGGGCTCACCCAGTAGCAGGAGGCGGTGATCGCCACCAGGCCGGCGAGGAAGCCGTTGGTGATGAAGCTGGCGTCCCAGACCTTGTTCATGAAGTAGCCGATGAAGACCGTGACCAGACCGCCGGCACAGGCGGCCAGGGTGGTGTTGGCGGCGACGCGGCCGATGCCGCCCATGTCCATCGCGCTGAGCGTGGAGCCGGGGTTGAAGCCGTACCAGCCGAACCACAGCAAGAGGCCGCCGCAGACGGCGATCGTCAGATCGTGCGGCAGCATCGGGCCGCCGCCGTCACGCTTGAATTTCCGGCCGATGCGCGGCCCAAGCACGATGCCGCCCGCCAGGGCGATCCATCCACCGATCGAGTGAACGACGGTCGAGCCGGCGAAGTCATGGAAGTTCATGCCCAGGCTCGGCAGGAAGTGGCCGTCCGAACCCATCAGGGCGAGGAAGCCGTCCGGGCCCCAGCACCAGTGGCCGAGGATCGGGTAGATGAAGCCGCTGACGCAGATGGAGTAGAGGATGTCGCCCCAGAAGGCCGTCCGACCGATCATCGTGCCGGAGCAGATGGTCGACGCACAATCCGCGAAGGCGAACTGGAAAATCCAGTGCGCCAGCACCGGCACGCCGGTGGCGCCGTAGGTGGTGGCGGCGGTGACGCCCTTGAGGAAGAACCAGTTCTGGGCGGCGTTGTTCGGATCGTGCCACCCGATCAGGCCGTTGCCGGCGCCGAACATGAAGGCGTACCCGAACGCGTAGTAAAGGATGCCGCACAGGCAGGTGTCGAAGACGCATTCGACGAGGACGTTGACGGTTTCACGCGAGCGGCACATGCCGGCTTCGAGCATCGTGAAGCCGACCTGCATGCCGAACACCAGGAACGCCGCGACCAGCGTCCAGACGGTGTTCAGCGGGTTGACGATGCTGGTGGCGTCCAGGCCCGGGTAGGCCTGGGCGGGTTGAGTCGCCGCCTGCTGGGCGAACACCGGCGTGCCGTTGAGAAGCTGCGGGATGGCGCTCATCGCCACCATCAGCCCCAACACCAACGCCAGGCCCAGGAATTTGCCGGCAACCAGGAGTTTGGCATAGCGACGCCATTGCGGGTCGCTCATCCGGTCCTTCAGCCGCGAGAGCTTCTGGGAGAAGGAGAGTTTCTGTTCCAGTACCCTGTGGGTCATAAAATGGGTTCCTTAAAATGAGAGTTCCATATACGCCAGGCGGCGTCGGGCGTCGCAAGCTCATTCGGACGTGACCCTCGGCTGCGCATCCGGAGTCATCGGGCGAACGATTCGAGAACCTGCGACTGTTCAAACCCGGGCGGCCTCTTTCAAACCGGGTGCCAAACCCGCCGATAGGCCAAATTTCGCCAATTTCGATGGGTCGATTCCCTATCCACCCCATCCGAGGGGTCCGTACCGGCGGAGAACGCGATGAAATTCCGCGCAGCCGATCGACCGCATCGGCACGCCTGCGCAGAACGCGCGCAGCGGGCCGTCAACAACGGTCATCGTCCGCGATGAACGGGCCTGGGGAGGATGCGGTGGCGGATTTGGGCTCTGAAGTGGATGCCGGGGGACGCGTTGCGTGGCGCTTCGGAAGTGAGACGCCCCGCCCGGGTGCCCGTCGATTGATCAATCGCCCCTGCCCGGCACGGGCTTGGGGATGAACGGAAACTTAGATGCGAGATCGGCAACTCAGCTGCCCCATGACTCCGGCGGCCCAGCGTCGAGGTTAACGGCTGTCGCAAATGCGGGAGAGAAGCGTTCTTCGGGGGGAGAGCCGCCGGAATCGTCGATTCGGTCGGCGCATAAAAATGCCGTCGGGTGCAGAACGAGGGGGGGGCGTTCTGCGGGGGACACCGACGGCGAACGTAGTGTAGCAGGCTCAATCAAGTCTGGGAATACCTGAATGGGTGCCGCCTCACCAAAAATTGTTTTAAGCCTTTGCATCGAAGTAGTTTAAATGCTTTTTCGACAGTTTTGACAACTGAATTCACGCTCCTTTCATGTTCACCTTGTTAGGCGGGCAAAAGCGGTGAAAGGTTTGGGTGAACGGGACGGGGCTGTTAAGATGCCGGCCTCGCCATGGCGTATACCGTTCTTGCTCGTCGCTACCGCTCGGGAACGTTCGATGAACTCATCGGACAGCAGCACGTCGCGCAAACGCTGAAGAACGCCATCACCAGCAATCGGCTGGCCCATGCGTTTTTGTTCTGCGGCACGCGGGGAACGGGCAAAACCAGCTCCGCCCGCATCCTGGCGAAGTGCCTGAACTGCGAATCGAGCGACAAGCCCACGCCCAACCCGTGCGGCAAGTGCTACAGCTGCCAGGCGATCGCCCGCGGGGATGACATCGACGTCATCGAAATCGACGCCGCCAGCAACACCGGCGTCGACAACGTCCGGGAGATCATCGAAAACAGCCAATTCCGCCCCGCCCGGTCGCGCTTCAAGATCTACATCATCGACGAAGTGCACATGCTCTCCAAAAGCGCCTTCAACGCGCTGCTCAAAACCCTGGAAGAGCCGCCCGAGCATGTGAAATTTATCCTGGCCACCACCGAAGCGGAAAAAGTGCTGCCGACGATTCTTTCGCGCTGCCAGCGGTACGATTTCCGGAACATCCCCACGCGCGAGATCGCAGCCCACCTGAAAACCATCTGCGCCCAGGAAAAGATCCAGGCGGATGACGCGGCGATTTTGCTGGTCGCCAAGGCTGGTGCGGGATCGATGCGCGACGCGCTGTCGCTGCTGGACCGGCTGCTGTCGGCCGTCGGGGAAAATCTGACGGTCGATTCGATCGAACAACTGCTCGGGCTTCCGCGAAGTCAGCAGATTTTTGAGCTCGTCCAGGCGATCGGGCGCGGCGACGTCAAAGCGGTGCTCACCCAGGTCGACGTGCTGATCACCTCCGGCCTGAGCCCCGAAACGCTGACGGCCTCACTGACCGATCACCTGCGGAACTTGCTCATCCTGAACACGTGCGGCCCGACGAGCGACCTGGTGGAAGTGCCGGGCCTGCCGCTGGAAGACCTCGCCGCCCAGGCCGGGCGATTCAATGCGATCGCCCTGTCGCAGGACATTGTCATCCTCGAAGAATTGCGTCGGCAATTGCGAACCAGCGGCGCGGGCCGGGCGCTGGTGGATGCGACGATGGTGCGGCTGACGCTGGCGGAACAATTCAGCACGATCGACGGGCTGATGAGCGCGATCGAAACCGCCGACCTAGGCGGGAGCGCGGAAAAAAAAAAGTCTGAACTGACCGGCCCGCCCCAGGCGGCGACGGCGCCTGAACCTGAGCCTGAGCCTGCGCGCCCGAACGCGGCCGCTTCGGTTGCTGCCGCGGCGGGCTCGTCGTCGATCACCCCCAGCGCCGGGGCCGCGCCGGAGCCGATCGCCCGGGAAGAGCCGGCGAATATCGAGCCGGTGTCCGAGGTGGACGACTTGCCGGCCGTCGGCAAGGTGTGGGAAGGGGCGGGGCCGACTTCGATCTTCGCCGCATTCAAAAAATCCGCCGCCCCCAAGCCCGCGCCCGCCCCCCCACCGAACGTGGCGACGTCGAATGTCGGGCCGGTGGATCGCAACGATTTCGACACGCTCCTGCAACGACTGCGCGGGGCGGCCATGGAATCGCAGCCGACCGTCGCGGGATTCCTGGATGGCGGGCGAATCGTCGCCATGGACGGCGGCACGGTCACGCTCGAATACCCCAAGGCCCTTGAAGTGTCGGCGCGCATGCTCGAGCGCAACGGCAAGCGCGAATCGCTGCAGCAGGTGCTGAGCGATCTTCTCGGCAAGCCGACGGGCATTCGGCTGTCGATCAACCCCGATGCGGTCGTTGCCCCACCCCCGGCCCGGGCGGTTGCCGCGCCAGCGCGACCCGCGTCGAACGGGCATGCCGCCCCCCCGCCGCCGCCGCCGCCCGATCCGCAGCAGAACGGCATTCCCCTCACCGAAGAGCTGCGCGTGGAGCTTCTTCAACACAACCCCCTCATCAAATCCCTGGCCGAGCAGTTCAACGCGCGGATTGTGAAAGTGGAAGAGGCGTAGCGCTTCTAGATCCACTTGTGCTTCACGAGCTGTCGCTTGGCGATTTGCGTGAGCGTCAGATACGCCAGGATGATCATCCCCAGCATCGGCCAATAGCTGCCCGGCAGCGGCACCAGGCGCAGCGGCCGGCTCAGGAATGAAAACGGGAGCCACATCCCCACCGCCATCACCCCCACCGACATCGCCATCAGCGGCCAGCTTGAGCGGCTCTGCAGAAAGGGAATGCGATTCGTGCGGATCACGTGAATGATCAACGTCTGCGTGATGAGCGATTCCACGAACCACCCCGTCTGAAACAATGCCGTGTGATATTCGTCGGCCGTCCAGCAATGGTAGACGTGGAGCAGGAAAAAGAAGGTGACATAGTCAAAGATCGAACTGATGGGCCCGATCAGAAGCGTGAACCGCCGGATGTTCGGCACCGCCCACGCTTGCGGCCGGGCGATCTGCTCCGGGTCCACGTCATCCGTGGGGATCGGCACCTGCGAAAAATCATAGAGCAGATTGTTCACCAGCACTTGGATCGGCGCCATCGGCACGAACGGAAAAAACGCGCTGGCCCCCAGCACGCTCAGGACGTTGCAGAAATTGCTGCTGATGCCCATCCGCACGTAATTGAGGATGTTGGCAAAGACCTTGCGCCCTTCGAGCACGCCGGCATCGAGCACGAGCAGGTTCTTTTCCAGCAGGATCATCGCCGCCGATTCCTTGGCGATGTCGACGGCCGTATCGACCGAGATGCCCACATCCGCGGCATGCAGGGCCGGCGCGTCATTGATGCCGTCCCCCAGGTAACCCACCACATGCCCGCGGTTGCTGAGTGCGTGGATAATGCGCTCCTTGTCCATCGGCGCCAGGCGGGCAAACAGCACGGTCGGCTCGACGGCTTCCGCCAGCTGCGCGTCGGTCATCGCTTGCACCTGCGATCCGAGCAGCACCGCCCGATCCGACAGGCCCACTTCCCGGCACACCTTTTTGCAGACCAGCACGTCGTCGCCGCTGAGCACTTTCACCGAAATGCCATGCGCCATCAGCGCCCGGATCGCGCCGGCGGCGCTGTCTTTCGGGGGATCGAGAAAGGCCACATACCCCCGCAGCACCAGATCGCATTCATCCGCCTGCTCATACGCCGGCTGGGGCGACACCGTGCGATAGGCCACCCCCAGCACGCGAAATCCCTCGCCGCCGAGCTGTTCATATTCCTGCCGAACCTTGTGCATCGCGGCGTCATCCAGCGGATAGGTCTGGCCGTGCAGTTCGTAATGGGTGCAGCGCTTCAACAGCTCTTCGGGCGCTCCCTTGGTGTAAAACCGAGGCTCCCCCGCCGGCGTGGCGACCACCACCGACATCAGTCGCCGCGAAAAATCGAACGGGATCTCATCGAGCTTGCGATATAGCCCGACGCCCCATTCGCCGTGCCGATAGCAGTGCTCGAGCACCGCGCGATCGAGCACGCTCTTGAGTCCTGCCTGAAAGTGGCTGATGAGATAGGCGTCCAGCAGAACCTCGTCCGAAGGATTGCCCTCGATGTCGCAATAGCGCTCCAGGATCACCCGGTCGAGCGTCAGTGTGCCGGTTTTGTCGGTGCAGAGCACATCCATGGCGCCGATGTTCTGAATCGAGCTGAGCCGTTTCACGATCACCTGGCGGCGGCTCATCGCGATCGCCCCCTTGGAAAGGCACACCGAGACGATCATCGGCAACATCTCCGGCGTCAGCCCCACCGCGACCGCCATCGCGAAAAGAAACGCCTCCTTCCACTGGTGCTTCGTCAGCCCGTTGATCACAAACACGAGCGGCACCATCACCAGCATGAAGCCGATCATCAGCCAGGTGATCGAATCTATGCCTTTGTCGAAATTCGTCGGCGGCGGCTCGGCGACGATCTCCCGGGCGAGCTGTGCGAAGTAGGTCTGCTGCCCGGTGCTCAGCACCAGGGCCGTCGCCGAACCGCGCTCGACGCTCGTGCCCAGGAAGCACAGGTTCGGCAGTTCCAGCGGACTCTGATTGCCCGGCTCCACGGGCGCGTGCCCTTTTTCGATCGGAAAAGCTTCGCCGGTCAGGCTTGATTGGATGATGAACAGATCCTTCGAGCGGATCACCCGCACATCCGCCGGCACCATGTCGCCGGCGGTGAGTTCGACGATGTCGCCGGGCACCAGGTCCTGCAGCGGCACCTCGGCCGGCGTGCCGTCGCGCAGGACCGTCGCGCTGACGTGGATCATCGCCTGTAACCGTGCGGCCGCGGCGTCGGCGCGCGATTCCTGCACAAACCGCAGCATCACGCCGATCAGCACCATCACCAGCATCACGCCGCCGGCCCGAACGTCGCCGGTCATGAATGAGACCGTCGCCAGCAACAGCAGCAACACCACCAGCGGGTTGCGCGCCGCGCGAAACAGCCGCCACGCCGGGCCGCGATGCACGCGCGTCGCGATGCGATTCGGCCCCATTTGGGCGAGTCGGCGAGAGGCTTCCGCGCTCGACAACCCGGTTGCCGTGCTCCCCAGGCTGCGGATCACCGCGTCGGCCGGCTGGCGCGCGGCTTCGCGGACCTGCGCCGACGCCTCCCCCGAGCGGGCCGCCGCCCGCAGGATCGCGAAATGGCTTTTGCCGAGCACCGTCATGAGCCGCTCACCCCATGGAGGAGCCTTTGACCCGGGCAACGACGACCGACGCAGTCTATCCGAACCGGCCCGCAGCCCCTTCTGGAATCATTTGCAAATCGAAAACAGGCGATCCACAATGCGCGGCATGCTCGATGCACTGAAGAACCTCGGCAATCTTCCTGGCCTGATGCAAAAGGCCAAGGAAATGCAGGACAAGATGAAGGCGTTCCAGGAGGAACTGGGCCGCCGCCAATTCACGTCCGACGCCGGCGCCGGCGCGGTGACCGCAATCGTCAACGGGCGGTTTGAGCTGGTGAAAGTGCGCATCGACAAAACCAAGGTGGACCCGAACGACACCGAATTGCTGGAAGACCTGGTGACCGCGGCCGTGGTCAGCGCCCAGCACAAGGCAACCGCCGCCGTCCAGAGCGACATGGCCCGCATGAGCGCCGACATCGGCCTGCCGCCGGGCGCGATCCCCGGGATGTGAGCTGGGTCGACGGCCGATTCCTCAAATCCAGTGGACACCGGTGACCCGCCTTGCCGATGAGACAAGGACGGTCGGGCGTCGCTCGGAGAGCGATCGGCCGTTCGATTTGTCCAGGCGAGCATTCATGGCCACAAAAGCAAAATCGGCAACGACTTCCAACCGCAAAGCGATCGTGTTCGTCAGCCTGGTGGGCGTTTTGACGGCGACGACCGCCCTGCTGCTGGCGCTGTCGCCGGCGCCGTTGCGTCCGGAAGCGCCGGCGGCCCTGATGAATGTGGATGCCGCCCCGGCGGACCCGATGGAAGCGGTCTTTCAGACCGAAGCCCCCATCCGGGTCGGCCAATGGAACGCCATCGTCATCCACGTGAGCCCCGCCGCCGATGCGACGGATCACTTCGTCATCGGCAATGGCCCGGGCACGCACAATGGCGAAATCCAGATGACGCCGTCGTGGATGCAGCAACTTTCAGCCAAAATGTCGACCTCGCACGCCTCCCGCGACGGCCACGCGATTCGCATTTGCCTGATCGGCCAGGGGAGTGACGAGCCAGCGACGATCGCCCAGGTTCAGCACCTGTGGCAACTGGTGAGCGCCCTCCAACAGCGGCTTGCAATTTCCACGGACCAGGTCCGAGCGCCCGGCCTGCGTCGATGGTAAAGCCGGCCTTCACCGCGAACCGCCCGACCGCCCGCCGCCAAGTTTTCCTTGCAGGGCCATGGGGAATGGTCTATCTTGACCCGCACGAGAGCATCGTTTTCCCCCCGACGAGCACGCCCGCCTCGGTCGTGCCAGGCATCGGGAGCCCGCTGTGTCTCACAAGGGGAACCGAAGTACGGCCGTGAATAAGTCGTCTACGTATGTCTGTTATCCATTTTTCATTATCTGCGTAGACGAACGATCGAATAGGGAACCACCCGCCCTGTTTTGACGTAAAGTGCCGTGGTGGGACAATTTACATGGGACAGACACTCCTCCATTACCAGGTTTTGGAGCAGCTGGGAGAAGGTGCGCGAAGCACGATTTACAAAGTGCTCGACCCGACGACCCGGAAAACGTACGCCCTCAAGCACGTCTTGCGCGCCGACGCCAAGGACATCCGCTTCATCGAACAGATGGAGTCGGAGTTCGAGATCTCGCGCCTGTTTAACCACAAAAACTTGCGGCGATCTTACGAATTGAAGATCGTCAAAACCTTGCTGCTCAAGGTCAGCGAGGCGTTTTTGGTGATGGAGTATTTCGACGGGCAGCCGTTGGAAATCGGATTACCTACCGATTTAATAGAGATCATCGATACCTTCATCCAGGCGGCCGAAGGGTTGCGGGCGATGAACCAGATGGGCTATGTCCACTGCGACATCAAGCCGAACAACATCCTTCGCGATCGCCACGGCCGGGTGAAGGTCATCGACTTCGGCCAGAGTTGCAAGATCGGCACCATCAAGGAGCGGATCCAGGGCACCCCCGACTTCATCGCCCCGGAGCAGGTCTCCCGCAAGCCGGTGACCATTCAGACCGACGTCTTCAACCTTGGCGCCACGCTGTATTGGGCCATCACCGGTCGGCACATCCCGACGCTCTACACGGTCAACAAAAAGGGCGAAAACAGCTTTCTGGTGGATACCGCCATCCCCGGGCCGGGGGAATTGAACCCCAAATGCCCCATCGCGCTGTCGAACCTAGTGATGGAATGCGTCAGCACCAACCCGGCCAAGCGTCCGCACGACATGGATGAAGTCGTCCGCCGCCTGGAGCTGGGCCGCCATGTCATCGAGAAGGCGAACAACCCCAACTGGAAGCCCGATCCGTCGCTCAGCGATTCGCTGACCGAATCGAAGTTTTGAATCACAGTTTGAATTTGACGCCGGCGGGACGGTGAACGGGCAGCCGTTCTTCGGAAGCGTTTAACGGGATCCTTTAACGGAATCGTTCAACGAAGGAATCCAACGAAGTCGTTCGTTGGATTCCTTCGTCGTTGCGTCCGATCGGCGGCTTCGGGGGATCACCGCTGCCCCTGCCGGAGGACGTCGGCCCGCTTCGTGCGTGCGACTGCGGGACGCCCCCTGCCAGTGACCGGTTCGCGGCGGCCGGACGTTCGACCCGGCTACGCCTCTTCCGCCGCGGCTACCATTGGTCTTGCCCGACGTGGTACGGATCGATCCACGTGTCGGGGAACGCCGGCGCGGGGTAATTGTCGATGGTCCAGGTCACCGTCCGGACGGAGCCGTCGCAATAGCCGATGTTTGTCCTGCCGGTCACGACGCGGTTGCTGTTGGAGCCGTTCCAGTAGGAGTAATAGGTCCGACTTTGGACGCGTCGCCCGTGCAGGTAGATGCCGTAGCGGGGATTGTGGCCGTATTTATTCGCCGGCCGATTGACGTTGGGCTCGGTGACCAGCCCCATCCCGGCCTGCGAGAGCGCCCCGTTCACGGTATCCCCTTCGGCAAACAGCGCCACGTGCGAAGAGTCGCGAACCCGTGCCGCCTTCCAGGGGCTGAAGAAGTGAGCGCCGCCGGCAGTGCCCCACTGCGTCGGGTCCTGCCCGCCGAGGATGCCGTTGTAGCGATAGGTATTGCTCGAGGCGAGGTAGGCCGGGCCCGTCGTCTCCTGCAAATCGGGGCAGACAAAGAGCTTGCCGACGGGCGCGCGATCGATGCGGCCGGTCTCCAGGTATTTGGTGATGTACGAATCCCCGCCAGCGGGGAAAAACGTCGGCCGCGCCCAGTGGCCGCTCGGATACGAATCTTCCCACGTCGCCAACGGGGGAAACGATCCGCGGTTTTCGTTCACATACATCATCGTGGCGTTGGTCAATTGGCGCAACCGGGCGGCACATTGGATGATGCGCGCTTGCACCCGCGCTCGGCTGAGGGCCGGCAGCAGGATAGAAATCAGCAAGGCGATGATCCCGATCACCACCAGCAGTTCCACGAGCGTGAACCCGCGGCCGGGTTGAAGTTCCGACTTTTTCATGACGCCTCCTCAGGCCAAACCACAGACAAGACATGTCAACATCCGCCAGGCCAGCACCAGGATTGCAGCGTGCCGGGCCGCCAACGTTGATTCAGTGAATGCTACGGAGTGCCGCGGGCGCGGGTAAGAGAATCATTGCGTAATTGACTGCCTGCGATGGGAAAATTTGCGTATAGTGGATTCTGATGCGTCTCCCGGAAAGCCCCAATTCGGCCGCTGCGCTGCCGCTGAAACGGATCGCCATCCGCATCTGGGATTGGTCCGAATGGTGTCGGCAGGTGGTGCGCGGGGTGCAGCACTACGCGTATGAACAACAAACGTGGCGTCCCTTTGTGGATGTGGGCCAGAAACGGCAGCTGCGTCTGCGCAGCAGCCAGATGGCGCTGGACGGGATCATCACGCACGTCGCGCCGGCGCGGGGCGGGGAGCACGAATGGGTGCAGGGCCGGCCGATTCCGGTGGTGTATTGCGCCGCGACGCTTCCGCCGCGCCTGGCGATGGCGCCGCGCGTGCGTGCGAACGATGCCCGGGTCGCCGAAGGGATCGGTCGGCACCTTTTGGCCGGGGGGTTTCGGCATCTGGCGTTCTGCGGAGCACGCGACGATGCGGCCGTGCCCGATTCACGCCGCATCGCGCTGGAAGCCTTCGCCCATGCAAAAGGCCGCACGCTGCACGTCTTTCGCCAGCGCTTTCGGCCGAAGTATGAGATCGACGAACGGGCCCTGGCGCGCTGGCTCAAGGAACTGCCCAAGCCGGTGGGCATCGCCACCTGGCAGATCACGATCGCGCGGCAAGTGGTCGAAGCCTGCCAGCAGTTGGAATTGGCGGTCCCGGAGGAGGTCGGCGTCATCTCGTGGGACGACGATCCGATGCTGGCCGAGACGCTGGAGCCGGCCATCTCCGCGGCGGTGCTGCCGGCGGAGCGCTTGGGCTATGAAGCGGCCCGGCTGCTCGATCGGCTGCTGGCCGGGGAACCGTACACCGAGCCCGTCTTGGTCGAGCCCTCGGGCGTGGTGCGGGTGCGGCAGTCGTCGGACACGTCGATGATCCAGGATCGCGACCTGCGCCTGGCGGTGCAGTACATCCGCGAACACGCCGCCGAGCCGCTGAAAGTGCCGGACATCGCCCGGGCGATGGGGGTTTCGCGAAAGAAGCTGGAGATCGATTTCGCGCGGGTTCTCAAGACGACGCCGAACGACCTGCTGACGCACGAACGGCTGGAGATCGCCAAGCGATTGCTCCTGGAAAGCGGCGTTTCCATCGACCGAATCGCGGCCGCTTCGGGGCTGGGGACCAGCCGCACGCTGCGCAACCTGTTCGCCCTGCACGAACGGATGACGCCCGGCGAATACCGCGCCCGGTTCGGCAAATTGGAGACGCACCGGCATCGCTGACCGACGTCGCTGAACGGCATCGCTGACCGACATCAATGAGGGGTGCTGATGGATGCCGTCGAAGGTCCGTCGGACGCGCATCGATCACCGGGCGTCGTCGCTAAGATGCGGACATGCGGCTCCATCGTTTGCTCGCTTACGCCTGGGCAAGCCCGAACACGCTCCTGGGGCTGATGCCGGCGGCGCTGGCGGTATCGACCGGCGGGCGCGGCCGGGTGGTCGCCGGGGTGCTGGAAGTGCACGGCGGGTTCGCCACGTTCGCGCTGCGCCGCCTGACGCTCCTGCCCGGCGGCGCCGCGGCGATGACGCTGGGACACGTGGTGCTGGGGACGGATCAGCAATCGCTCGATCGCACCCGCCGCCACGAGCGCGTGCACGTCCGCCAATACGAACGCTGGGGCCCGCTGTTTTTGCCGACGTACCTGGCCGCGTCAGCGGTGCTGTGGCTGCAGCGACGGGATGCGTATCGGGAGAATTTCTTTGAGCGCGAAGCGTACAGCGACCGCCCGGCCGATCCTTCGTAACCCTTGCACAACCCACCCGCAACGGCCAAGATCGTCGCAACCCCTCTGACGCATGAAGATCAACAAAAAGCTCGAAACCCTGATCGACCGCTATTACGCCCGTCTGGCGGAGTTCAATCAGCAGTACGCCTTGCACGAGGGCGCGGTCAGCGAAGCCTTTCAGACCCTGCTCGCCGACGCCGCCCGGGCTCACCATCGGACGCTCATTCCCCAGCTCACCGAAAAAAGGTCGGGCGTCACATCCGTCCCGACGGCACCGTTAAAGAATCCTCGACTTGGTCCGTGGGCACTGGGAAGCTATTCGCCACCTTTAGGACGTCGGCGCGTAGTTCCGAGCTTTCCTTTTTTTCTTAGGCGGATCAGTTCTTGCAGTATTGTCTCGGGTGCAAGGGAAGTTTGGGCCAGCCTATTAAAATCGCGAGCTAATCGTTCTAGCGGAACAGGACTATGAAGCAGTCGGTCGGTCGGTACGCCCGTACGCCGATAGAGATCTGACAATAAAATCTTTTCTTTGTCCGTAAGGCCGTTCGATGTCGCTTTTATCGCATCTACCAGCTTTTCAATCTGATTCGACCGAACAAATGGGGTGCCCGAAAGGTATGCAGGCACCTGTGCATGCGAGATGTCGTGAAGAACTACAAAGATCGCTTTTTGCCAAGCGTGCGCCGCGCCTACCTCTAACGCGATCGTAGTCGAAGCTGTCGCAACCTCAGACATGATGACTACCAGGGACCTTGATTCAGACAATGCTTCTCGCATCTCATCGGCGAACCTTGCAGCAGCCTTCGATGTCAGTTGGGAGTAAACGGACAGACCCGATTTTTCTAACAGCTTCGCTAAACGCCGAGCAATTAACTCATCTTTGGCACGATGAGTAATGAAGACGTCATAAGTGATAGTCTTACTCATCTCCTCACCACCCTTCCCGCCGACTTTTTAGCCTTGGAAATGCCGCGAGTATTATGTTTTTTCAATCGTTCCTTTAACTCGCTGATGTATGCGCCAAGGTCATTGATATTGATTGCCTTTTCTGACGCTAACATTGCAGGGATCGTATTTGTCTTTACGTGGCACAACACGACGACGATGCGACGCTTTAGCAGCCAAGCAGCGCCAACCTCGGCATGGACCCAAGCACGATCTTTTGACGAGGGGCTGAGTAAAACTAGGAATTCTTGAGAACGTCGGATTCCTGTTCGTATCTGTTCTGGAATCTGGTCCCCGGCATCGATAGCGTGGTCGTCCCGGAAGAATTTGGCGCCGGCGCGTTTGACGTGCTCGCACATCTGTGTTGCGATCCATTTGTCATCCGTCGCGTGGCTCACGAACACTTGGTAATCGGCAACCATGTGTGGGCATCTCCCAATAGGCTGGTAGGATACATCCTTGTCGGTAAAGGGAAAAGCAAGACTCGATGCCGGCCGCCGGGATAGCATCACCTATTGGTCGCTGGATCGATTCCGCACGCAGTACCTGGACGCTACGATCACGAAGTGGGACATTTTCCACTACGCTTATGTCCTGCGGCATCATCCGGGGTATCGCACGTAATTTGCTGACGACCTGACGCGGGAGTTGCCGCGGATTCCGTTCGCGCCGGACTTTTGGGCGTTCGCCGGTGCCGGCGACGGCAAAAACCCTGCATTGGTGCGAAAACGTTGGGGCTTCTCTTGCTGTGCGGGAGCGAGGCTATGGGAGTTGGACGCTGTTCATGAGCGTGGCGAATGCTTTCCAGGTTTCGGTCCAGTCATCTTGTTTTGCGGTGGCGGCGAAGGTGATGCGGCGGCGGCCGTCGGTGGCGAGCCACAGGACGACGCGTGATTCTGGACGGCCATCGTCGGGCGGGTATCGGAGGGCGAGTTTCACGGCCGGCATGCCAAAGAGGGTGGTTTCCTGCCGTTTGGCGATCTGCGGTTTGACGAACAAGTCAGGCGTAACCAGTGTCTTCATGCATTCTTCCATCGCGTGCAGCGTGGGGCCGGGCGGGGTGGGTGCGGAACAGACGGCTGCTGAAATGAGAATAGCGGGGCCGTCGGGTTTGTCTGGCGTGGAACTGAGCCGGACCTGACCCGGAAAGACGGCCTGCTGGGCCGGCGATTCTGGGGCATCGACCTGACGCCAGCCGGATGGGGCGACGTAGCGGATCGGCAAGGGCGTCACGGTTGCGGCCGGCTCGGTCTGCTCAGCAAGTGCGCAAACCGAAAGGCCCGCGATCGTCAAAGCGACAAGAAGATTTCGGATTCGAGGATGCGGCATCAAGGTTCACCTTTCGTAGCGTCGGCTGGTTCCGGAGGCGACTTCATTGCAAAGAGGATGAACTGCCGACAAGTTTTTTTGGGCCGACAGGCGGGGATTAGGGCGGTAGGATTTGGGGGACGGGCCGAGTGAGCTTGGCCGGGGCGGGCGAGCGTGGAGGGCGGCGGCGGATCGGGGGGCCTAAGTCGGTTGTTAAGCTGGGCCGAGTTGGGCGCACTGGCGCGCGGTTGAATTTGGCGTAACCGATGGCCGGGCCGGCGGTTGCTGGCGAATCGCGAAAATGAAATGGCAGGAACGGCCGGAGGGGGATTTCGGCGGGTTATGGCGAATTGCGGGAGCGCGCCGGGGGGTGTGGTGGCGTGGGGGTTCGGATTTTTTATACTGAGCGGCCCGCGGGGCATCCGGCTTGGGTGCTGCGGGACTGACAAAGGAAAACCACGATGGCCGTTGAAACGAAACACGCTCCGAAAAAGATTGTCCTGGCCTACTCCGGCGGGTTGGATACGTCCGTCATTCTGCCGTGGCTGAAGGAGCGGTATCCGGGGGTGAAGCTGGTGGCCTTTGCGTGCGAGCTGGGGCAGGGGGATGAGCTGTCGGGCATTGAGAAAAAAGCCTACGCCAGCGGCGCGGACGAAGTGATCGTGGCGGATTTGAAGAAGGAATTCGCCGAGCAATATTGCTTCCCGATGTTGCGGGCGCACGCGATTTATGAGCAGGATTATTTGCTGGGCACGAGCATCGCGCGGCCGCTGATCGCGGCGAAGCAGGTGGAAGCGGCGCGGCAGACCGGCGCCGACGCGGTGGGCCACGGCGCGACGGGCAAGGGGAATGACCAGGTGCGGTTCGAGCTGACGTACATGGCCCTGGCGCCTGATCTGCAGATCATCGCCCCGTGGAAGGACACGAGCTTTGAACTGCGCGACCGGGAGACGGCCATCGATTATGCGCAGAAGCACAATATTCCGATCCCGGTGAGCAAGAAGAAAATCTACAGCCAGGACCGGAACCTGTGGCACATCAGCCACGAAGGGGCGGAGATTGAGCACCCGGACAGCGAGCCGAACTGGGACGCGTGCCTGACGATGACCAGCCCGCTGGCGAAGACGCCGAA
>JBQCCH010000504.1:0-4200 GCA_051962375.1 Tepidisphaeraceae bacterium | reverse complement strand
GCCGGGGCAACCCCACGGGCAGGCGTCCAGCGTGAGCGCGGGATTCCGCTTCTTGGCTTCCGACATCAGCCACCACTCGTAGCCGCGCGAGTAGTTCTCGTCATCGCGCGTGCGCATGTGCGTCGGCTCGGCGCCCTGCGTCGAATTCCCGTCGCTGCCGATCTCGACATACAGCGTCTGCATGGACCCGCCGAAGTGGGGCTTGAACAGAAGGTCCAGAATCTGATCGCGCTGGCGCTGCGGATAATCCTTCAGCAAGACCGATGTCGCGCCCCCGCCGCTGACGGCGCCGATGCCTTCAAACGTTCGCGTCGCCGCGGCGAGGTCGAGCCGCAGCGTGTCGTCGGCGAACGTCCCGCTGATCACGACGCCCACGCAAAGCACTCCCCAACCGATGGCGCGGCAACGTTTCATCATGGTCGTTCCACGGTATCAGCAAACGCTTTCTGAGCAAACAATGGGTGTTTCTTCGACAGCTTCGACTGTCTGAGCACGACCAAGGCCAGTCCGGCCCGGATCGACACGGGCACCGGCCGGCGAACGCTGATCCACCGGCGACACCAACCGAGCCCGATCCATCGAAACCCATTAAACGAAGCGCATCGCTTGGGAACCTCAATTTGACCCATCCATCGCGCACAGCAGCCGAAGCACCTTGCGCGACGCATGACCCCCGAGCATCAACGCAGGCAGGCCGCCCCGCGAACGGGACGGCCTGCCTGATTGTGTGCTTTGATTGACTCGGTATGACCCGAGCGGGCGTTGCTTAGTAGCGGTTGCCACGGTCGCCGCGATCGCCACCGCGACCGCCGCCGTAACCACCACGACCGCCGCCGCCACCGTAGCCGCCGCGACCACCGCCGCCGCCGCCGTAACCGCCACCGCCGCCGCCACCCGTCTTGGGCTTGGCTTCGTTGACCGTCAGGGCGCGACCGCCGTGCTGCTGACCGCTCAGGGCAGCGATCGCCGCCTGGGCTTCAGCTTCCGAACCCATTTCCACAAAGCCGAAGCCTTTGCTGCGGCCCGTTTCGCGATCCGAGATGATCTCGGCGCTTTGAACGGTCCCGTGGGCCGAAAACAGTTCCTGCAGCCCGGAGCTATCGACGTCGTAGCTCAGATTTCCAACATACAACTTCTTGCCCATTGTGTTCTCCTGGAACAGTGGCATTCGAACCTGCGATTTTACTTTCGAGGTTCATTTCGAAAGAGGCCAACATGCTGGCCCACACCGGTAGGAGAGAGTCGAGAAGAGACACAAGCAGAGATGAAGCTGTCGTGGAATCGAATCGCCAAGCTGACTTACCGATGGCAAAGTCTACCGACCATCTCGGGGCAGGTAAAGCAGAATTCACCCGAAAATCCTTCCGCGCCGCGCTTTAGCCCCCGACCGCTTTCGCATTCAGCGCCGACTCGCTCGGCCGACGCACATTCCAGATCAATCGCGTCAGTTCCAACGTGCGGATCACGATGTAGGACAGATCCACTTCAAACCACCGAAGCCCGTGCCGGGCGCTGGTGGGGAAAGCGTGGTGATTATTGTGCCACCCTTCGCCGAGCGAAAGCACGGCGATGATCGGGTTATTGCGGCTGTGATCGTTCGAGTGATACGACTGATACCCGAAGAAATGGCAAATCGAATTCACGCTCCAGGTTGCATGGTGCATGAGCGAAATCCGCACCACGACCGCCCAGAACACGCACGCCAGCCCGGCCGTCACCGTGTGATAAATCCCCATGCCCACGCCGAACGGAATCACCACCGACAAGACCAGCCACAGCCAGTAAAAATGATCGACGAAGCGGATCATCGGGTCATTGAGCAGGTCTTTGATCGATCGCTCGGTATTGGGCTTGTCGGGCGTCAGCAGCCAGCCGGTGTGGGCGTGCCACAGCCCCAGCAGCACCCCGCGCACGCCGTTGCCGGCCAAGTGGGGCGAGTGCGGATCGCCGTCGTGGTCCGACCGCTGGTGGTGCCTCCGGTGCGTCGCCGCCCACCGCACGGGCGGCCCCTGCATGGCCATGCATCCCAGGTTCAGGAACGTCGCTTCCACCCAGCGATACGTCGAAAACGCCCGATGCGCGAGCAAACGGTGATACCCGATCGTGACGCCGAACCCGATCGCCAGGTAGCTGACGACGAAGACCACCAAACTCACCCAGTCATGCGCGAATGCCACCGTCCAAGTCATCAACGCCACCAGCCCCACGTACGGCAGCAGCACCGTGAACCACATCACCAGCGTGGCCGCCAGCGTCAGCGGCTCATGATCGTGGTCATCGGCGTGCACGGCGTCGGCATCAATCCGTTCGACAGGCTCGCCGCTCACTACGGCAACAGCATCGGCGGGCGCCCATTTTTTCGAAGAAGTCCAAAGATCCATGAAGTAACGTCCTGACCTGGCGGTGCCCCCAACAGACTCAACGACCGAGCCATCATAACGTGCGGACGTCAAATACCAGCATGCCCGCCGATTGTGCCGACTGGATGCCCATCACCGCGTCCTCAAACGCCATGCATTGCCCCGGTTCCACGCCGATGCGCCGGGCCGCTTCCAGGAAGGTGTCGGGCGCGGGTTTGCCGTGGACGACATCCTCCTTGCACACCATCGCGTCGAAGTATTGGAGCAGGTTCATCGACCGCAGCGTTTTCTCGCAGATTTTGCGATATCCCCCGGTCGCCACCGCCATCGGAAGCCGGCCATGGAATTCGCGGACGACTTTCACGATCGGCTCGATCGGCGTGATCTGCGGGATCAGCGCTTCGAACAGCGCTTCCTTGTAGTGCGCCGTCTCCTGCACGGGCATCGCGTGGCCGTGGCGTTCGTTCAGGATTTCAATGATTTTGTCGGTGGGGATCCCGCCGAACTCGTAGAAGAGGGCTTCCGGAAATTCCACGCCGTGCGGCGTGAGCGCCTGCAGCCAGGCTTGATAGTGCAGCGGCATGGTGTCGGCGATGGTGCCATCGCAATCGAAGACCAGCCCTTTGACGGTTTCAGGGACAACGATCATGCCCCCGTTCGTACCCGAGAAGCCGTTTCGACGCTACGGGCGCGACGTCACACCCGCCCTTACATCGAACTGTTGACCGAGTTCCAACGCGCCAGCACCTTGCCGCCGAACGCCGTCACCACCGCGATCGCCGCCACCGTGATCAGCCCGGCGATCATCGCGTATTCGATCACTTCGCCGCCATGGTCGTCTTTGAGAATGGCATGAAAGCGTTTCAGCACAGATCCGTCCTCGGTAAAAATCCTTCGGCAAAAGATTCGGTCGCGCCGCAAAGCGCGACCGAACCGGAATTTCGGGGTTCCGCTTACAGCGAGCTGTTGAGCGAGTTCCAGCGGGCGAGCACCTTGCCGCCGATGGCAGTGATGACCGCAATGGCGGCCACGACAATCAGACCCGCGATCAGGGCGTACTCGAGAACTTCGCCGCCCTGCTCGTCTTTGATGACCTTCACGAACAGATTTTTCGCCTTCGACATGGATATCTCCTTAAGTTCGAAGCGACCATTCAGTTCCCGAGTCGGGGCAAACCCTTGGAAGATCTGGGCATTCGCCCCGATCGGCTCGAGAGCAAGCGTGTCATACGCCACAGTAAAACCAACTTGGTTTCACCTCGCGGCCGGCCCTCGTCAGAAGACCAACCGTTGCGTTAGTTAAATCGGATTCATCCGAGGGGGAGTCAAGAAAATGCGGGAATTTTTTCCCCGCTTCCGCTTATCGGACTCGGGCGCCGCGCAAGCCCAAAACAGGCTTCCCCGAGCCGCCCCTTAGGTCTTTGGAATGTCCCCGCCCGTCCCCGCCAGCTGGCCCGCGCTCACCCGCGCGTGCTCCTGCTTCACCCAGTCGATCGAATCCTTATTGCGCTCCATCCACAAGGGGATCGGCGTCCGCTGGTTCTTCTTGTCCAGCTCCGCGAATTCCACCACCGCCTCCGCGCGGCTGTAGCCGCTCAAGTCGTGCAATTTGCCCATGTGGATGCACTCGGTGGGGCACGGCTCCGTGCACAACGCGCAAAACAGGCATTTGCTGTAGTCGATCGCGAATCGTAGCAGTTGCCCGTTCTTCGGGTCCGATTCGTCCACCAGCCCGGTCGCCTTGTCTATGGGCCGCGGCGCCGAAATTTAGATGTAAAATAAAACCAACCGGCAAGCCATTGCGCACAAATAGCATGCGATTCACATTTTAATTTAAAAAT
>JBQCCH010000503.1:0-5281 GCA_051962375.1 Tepidisphaeraceae bacterium | reverse complement strand
GCAGTGGCAGTGCGTTGATCTGCCGGTAGTCGCGCCGCGCGGTTATGCGGCGGATCAGTGGCACTTCAGCATTCGACTCGGCTTCGCGCAGCAGCGGGTGCAGATCGGCGGCGTGGAGGTGCTGAATTTCGGTCAATCCGTCTCAATCGACGCGTTGCCGCGGATTCGCTCCTCCTATGCCGGGCGCGAAGCCGCCGCCAGCTGGCGCGAGGAGGCCCTTTCGCGGATCGAAGAATTGCGTAAGGGGGATTTTGTCGTGCGCCTGCAAGACGCCGCGGGCAAACCCATCGCGGGCGCGAGCATTCGAGTCACGCTGGCCCGGCACCGGTTCGGCTTCGGAAGCTGCGTGTCGATGACCCTGCTGCAGACCGGACCCGATGCGGACCGGTATCGCCGGGAACTGGCATCGCTGTTCAGTTGCGCGGTGGTCGAAAATGAACTGAAGTGGCCGGCGATCCGCGGGCATCAGTACGCGAATTCGGACGCGCTCGTGGATTGGCTGCGCGAGGCCGGCCTTCCCACGCGGGGGCACGTGCTGCTCTGGCCAAGCCCGCGATATATGCCGGGCGATGTGATCGCATTGGCATCCGACAAGCCGCGGTTCGCCCGGGCCATCGCCGAGCACATCACGGAAGCGGTGTCGCGATACCGGGGCAAGCTTGAGGATTGGGACGTCATCAATGAGCCGTACGCGCACCATTTTGCGATGGACGTGCTCGGCGAGCCGGCGATGGTGGAGTGGTTCCAGCTGGCACACGCGGCCGATCCGGAGGCGAAGCTTTACATCAATGATTATGAAATCCTGGAATCCGGCGACGAACTCAACACGCCGCACCAGAATCATTTCTATTCGATCGCCCGCTATCTGAAGGACCAAGGCGCCCCCCTGCACGGCGTCGGAATCCAGGGGCATTTCGGATCGAACATCACCTGTCCGGAGAACGTGCTGAAAATCCTCGATCGGTTTGCGGCCCTCGATGTTCGCATCAAGATTACCGAGCTGGACGTGCAGATCAGCGACGAATCGCTGCAGGCCGACTATTTTAGGGATTTGCTGATCTGCTTGTTCAGCCACCCGTCAGTGGATGCCGTGATGCAGTGGGGATTCTGGGAAGGATCGCACTGGATTCCGTCCACGGCGATGTTCCGGCAAGACTGGTCGGTTCGGCCGCACGGGCAGGTGTTTTTAGATTGGGTGCACGGCATGTGGAAGACCGATGTCGCCCTGCAATCCGACGAGAACGGCGACGTGCAATTTCGCGGCTTCTTCGGGGACTACATGCTGCAGGCCCTCGTCGGCGGCGACACGGTGCAGCGGCGAGTGTCGCGGAGCGCGGCCGGGCACTCAGCGACACTCACGCTGTAGCGCCCCTACTTCGATGGGCAGGCGAGCAGGTAGTCGAGCAGATCATTGATCTTGCAGGTCGCCAGACCGACATGCTTGTCGGCGCCGCCGTAATAGACGAAGAGCGTGTCGCCGATGATGACCTTGCCGCAAGGGAAGACGACGCCGGGGTAGAAGCCCTCCAGGTCGTAGTCTTTTTCCGGCTGCAGGATCCAATCGCGCGTGCGATGCGTGACTTTGGTTGGGTCATCAAGATCGAGGAGCATCGCGCCGAGGCGGTATTTTTTGTCCGTCCCGACGGCGTGGTAGAGCGTGAGCCAGCCGCTGGCCGTGCGCAGGGGCGGCGTGTTGCCGCCGATCTTCTTGTTTTCCCAGGGAAGCTCCGCCTTGGCGAGCAGCTTGGCCTCATTGCAGGCGAGCATGTCGGTGCCGCTGCTGATCCACATGGCCGGGTACTCGGTGCCGTATTCGGGACCGGTCCAGTTCATCGGGCGGTGAATCATCCAGTACTTGCCGTGGATTTTTTCGGGGAAGAAGTAGACGTCGCGGTCATCGACCTTGGGATTGGTCAGGCGGCCGGCGCGGTACCAGGTTTTGAAATCGCGGGTCAGGCCCAGGTAGGTCGTCGTGGCGTTTTTTCGAAGATGCCAGGGAAAATCGGCCGGGCACTCGGGGGGAACGTAGTGACGGCCTTCATCGAGCCAATACTTGCCGGGGGGAAACGGGCGCGAGGCATAGGTCACGTAGTACCACTCGCCGATGCGGATGATGCGCGGGTCTTCGACGCAGCCGCCGTCGAAGCCGAGCTCACTGGGCGAGAGCACGGGTTGATCGCTTTGGCGCGTGAAGTGGTACCCATCGCGGCTGGTCGCCAGGCCGAGGTAGACCTTGTGCTCGTCATCGTCGCCGGCGGCGCGATAGAGCATGATGACTTCGCCCCGCTCGGCGTCGTACCAGGCGCCCGGGTTGGTCGTCACCAGCGATTGCCACGGCGACTTAGGGTCGGGCGAAAGGATCGGACGGTCTTCAAAACGCTTCAGTTTCATGAGTTGCTCCGCTGCCGCGACAAGCGCTCGGTTGCAGCCGAGTAACGCCGGATCGTGCTTCCGGACAGAATCCCCCACCGAACCGGATCATTCCACGCCAAAGCATTAAATAAACACGTCGATTCATAAAGTTTTCGACGACAAACGATTTGGGTTGGGGTAAGTTGTCGTCGGCATGAAGAGGACGAAGAGCGACTTGAATCTGACGGAAACGCGTCAGCGGGTGTTGTTGGCATTGGGTTGGTATTCGATCGCGATTCACCGCGGGATCACGCGGTTCGCGCACGATGCCGGCTGGGTGTTGAGCGGTGGATTTGTGCGGCACGGGTGGTTTCCGCAGCCCTGGCAAGGCGATGGCGTGCTGACGGTGCTCGGGATCGACAACGACGTGGATGAGGCCGTTCTTGCGATGAATCTGCCGACCGTGAACATCGGCTATACCGCGTATCCCGGGATCGCGACGGTGTCGGCCGACAGTGAGGCGGTGGGACGGATGGCCGCGGAGCATTTCGTGTCGCGCGGGTTCAAGAACTTCGCGTTTTACGAATCGAGCGGCCTGCCGGGTGAGCAGATGCGGCGGGCGGGGTATGAAGCTTCGCTCAAGGCGCGCGGCTACAAGTGCCACCTGATCGGCAAGCCCTCGGCCGAGCGGCAAGGGGAATCGATCAACGCGGCGGATGCGTATCACCTGGTTGGGCGTCAACTGGCGGAACTGCCGATGCCGGTCGCGGTGCTGGCGGAGTATGACGACCGCGCGATCGACGTGATGGACGCCGCCCTGCTCGCGGGCCTGCGTGTGCCGGAACAGGTGGCGGTGCTGGGCGTGGACAATGACGAACTGCGCTGCCCGTTTGCGCCCGTGCCGCTGTCGAGCATCGACAATGACGAAGAGCGCATCGGCTATGAAGCCGCCCGCGTGCTGCACGACGTCATGCAAGGCAAACCTGCGCCGGACAAGCCGCTTCGCATCCCGCCGCGCCGCGTGGTGGTGCGCCAGAGCACCAACATTTTGGCGATTCCGCACGAGCACGTCGCGACGGCGCTGAAGATGATCTGGGAACACTACAACGAGCCGATCGATGCGGTGCGCGTGGCGGCGGAGATTCCGTTGTCGTATCCGCAATTGCACGTGAGCTTCGTCAAATACGTCGGCCACAGCATGGCGGACGAGATCGAGCGCTTGCGGCTGGAGCATGCGCAGCAATTGCTGATCACGACCGACGCCAAGCTGAGCGACATCGCGCACAAGTCGGGCTTTGGCAGTGCCGACCGGATGGGGCGCGTGTTCGTTCGGCGATTGCAGACGAACCCGAGCGAGTATCGGCTGAAAATGAAAGGCGCCAGTTCCCAAAGTGCCACGCAGCGCGGCACCGCGGCCCGGCCGGCGGCGTTTCACCAGATTTAGTCGTGGGCGGCGGAACTGCAATTTCATCGGCCCGCCCGATCGGTCAACGTATGGTCCTGGTGGAGAGGATTTTTTGATGAGACATTCGATCCTGTTTTGGCGGCTTCGGTGCGCGTTGGTTCTCACGGCGCTGGTGTGCACGGCGGCCCACGGACAGACGACGCAGCCGGAAGTCGGCGTCACGTATGATCCGGCGAGCGCCGTCCTTGAGCCGGGGCAGAGCATGGCCTGGACGATCGACGCGCCGGCCGACGACAAGCTCACCTACCAGATCAAGCTCAACAACCTGAAAGTGATCGATCAGGGGGAAGTCGGTGCGGATCACACCGTGCGGGCGAAGCTAGAGGAGCCGGGCTGGCTGCTGGTTCAGTTCATGAAGCAGGAGAACGGCAAGCCGCACGTGATCCGGACGGCGGGCGCGATCGTTGCGCCGCAGAAGCTGGCGCCGGCCGCGGCCGCGCCGTCGGATTTTGACGCGTTTTGGAAAGCGCAGCTCGCCGACTTGGCGAAAGTGCCGCCCCACGCCGTGCTGAAGCCGGAGACATCGGATCGGCCGGGCGTGGAGAGCTTTGACGTGACGATGGACAACGTCGACGGCAAGCACGTGCATGCCCGGCTGGCGCGGCCGACGGCGGGGAAGAAGTTGCCGGCGATGGTGATTTACCAGTGGGCCGGCGTGTATGGCCTGCCGATCGGTTGGGCGACCGGGCCGGCGAGCGACGGGTGGCTGGTGCTCAATGTGCTCGCCCATGATCTGCCGATCAATGAGCCGAAATCATTTTATGACCAGCAGAATGCGGGCGCGCTGAAGAACTATGTGGCGATCGGCGCAGCCAGCCGCGACACGAGCTACTTTCGCACGATGTTCCTGGGGGATTATCAGGCGATCGATTACCTCGCGCACCGGCCGGATTGGGACGGCAAAACCTTGATCGTCCGCGGCGGGAGTCAGGGCGGCCTGCAGTCGATCGTGATCGCGGGGTTGTACCCCAAAGTGACCGGCCTCTCCGTCGCCGTGCCGGCCGGGTGCGACACGCTGGGCAAAGAAGCGGGCCGGCAGCCGGGGTGGCCCTACTGGTTCGCCCAAGGCGCTCCCGACGAGCGATCGAAGGTGCTTGAAACGTCTCGCTATTTCGATGCGTCGAACTTCGCGCCGCGCGTGCACTGCCCGGCGATTGTGGGCGTCGGCCTGCGCGACACCACGGCGCCAGCGCCGGGCGTGTTGGGAATGTACAACCAGTTGCAGGGCCCCAAGCAGCTGATCATCACGCCGGACGCGGAACACACCTCGCCGCAGCCGCGGTTTGAGCAGGCGTCGCAGGCCTGGCTCATGAAACAGCGGCAGGCGACTTCGGGCCGGTGAATCAGCGCCATGCCTGGGCATCGCACGCATCGCGGGCGCGCAGCAAGAGCGCGGCGGTGTCGAGCGTTTTCTGCGTGGAATACAAGGCGGCGTCGCCGTTGAAGGCGGCATCGAGCATGGCG
>JBQCCH010000502.1:0-4714 GCA_051962375.1 Tepidisphaeraceae bacterium | reverse complement strand
TGGACAGAACCGACCGACTACTGCGGCCAGGCACCGCTTGGAGGAACGCCGCTCATCAACTTCAACGTGATGTCATCAGCGAGGCCTTGCTTGGTCCGCCGGGGAACAGTTCTCAAGGAAAGCGACAATGAAAAAGGAAATTCTGGAAGTTACGAAGGTGGAAAATGAAAATGAAGGTTTATTCGGAGAAGGGAAGCTTCTACGAGTGACGGCGAAGACCATCTGGTCGGGGGGCATCACGGTATCGTTCACTGTGCCGATCCGACTGGCGAAGTCCTACACGATCGGTCGGCAAGTGGAACTGTCGCTCGCACTTCTGCCGCTGCCCCGTTCCTGATCGACGCCGGAGGTTTAGTAAAGACAAAACGGCTCGCGAGCCGAGGACTGCGTAAAGGAGTAGATCGTAAATGAAGCGGGACGACCGGCAGCGCCAACTACCGGCCATCCCTGACTGAACTCTGCGGTATAAGCGCAAAGCCCAGCTGCTAGCAGGATCGGTCAAAAAACATCGATGCTTAATGAACAAAATTGCGCCGGTAGTGTTAATGGCAGCACGTCTTCCAACCAGGAAGAAAGAGGCGGTTCGAATCCGACCTCGGCGCGTGTATTTCGTGTGGGTGATAGGCTGGCGGCGAAGTCGATCATCCTGGAGTTTCATTATTCTCGCCGAGCCAAGGATGGCGGACGTGTGATTGGCACGTTCCACCGGCCCGATCGGAATGGGCTATGCGTTGCGGCATGTGTGATTCACGAGACGTCGGCGATCTGGCGCGAGCGTGTGCTCGAGCTGCACCGGCTCGTGCGCCGACCTTATTACAAGGTCTCACTCTCCCGGCTCATTTCACTGACCTGCAAAGCGGCCAAGCGGCAGCAGTTAACCGACCTGATTGTGTCCTACGCAGATTCGACGCAGGGGCATCACGGCGGCGTTTATCAGGCGTCCGGCTGGAACTATCACGGCAAGCGGAAGCCGATCATGGACGGCTACATTGCGCCCGATGGGTCGTTCATCCCCGGGCGAACGGCTACGCAACGGCTCGGGTGCAATCGACGCCAGGAGCTCCGACTGCGCGGATACGTGCCTCATTTCGACAAAGGGAAGCATTTATACTGGCGTGCACTCACGCCCAGCGGCGAAGAAAAGGCGGCTCGGTTGGGGCTTCTGAAATCGCCGTATCCGAAGCCAAAACAACGGTTCCCGAAGGTGGGCGGCGCTAATGGCCAAAGCCCGCGACATCGCTAATTCTGGCGTGCCTCAGTCCGAGGCCGAGATCGTCACCAGCTGGTATAAGGCGCTGGCCGATCGTGCCCGATCCGCAATCCTCAATCCCGGCGGCGGCACCGACCGGGGCCAGGCCTACAACCGGGCCCGGGCATCGGACCGTTTGGCGCAGCTCCAGACGCTCGCCGGCCAGATCGACAAGAAGGCCGGCGAGTGGATCGGCCGGCGGATGCCACAGATATATAAGGAGGGGCGGGCGCTCGCCGACCGGCAGGCGGTGGTGGCGGGCGTGCGGCCGGGTGATTCGGCCGTCAAAGGGAGCTTCAACCTCATCGATTCGAAGTCGCTGCACATCCTGGCACGCGACACGCTCATCGATCTGCACAAGACGTCGGGCGGCATCCTGGCGACGGCCGAGCGGATGTTGCGGGCGACGGCCGACAACGGCCTCAGCCAGGCGGACATCAACAAGATCATCGCCGGCGGCATTGTCGAAGGCGTGCCAGATACCACGATCGCCGCCCTGCGCGATGAGCTGCGCCGCGTGAACAACGGCAACATCGTGGCGATCACGACGAAGCACGGCGGCACAATGAACTTTGCTGCTGAGTCTTACGCGGAAATGGTCGTCCGCACGAAGACGCGCGAGGCGATAGTGCAAAGTCGCGTGGAGCGTTTTAGCGAGCTCGATTTGGACCTGGTATCGATCACTGGCAAGCTCTCCAGTAATTTCTGTTCGGCCTACCTCAACCAGGTCTTTTCGATCTCAGGCAAGAGCGACAAATACCCACCGCTCGACAGTCTCCCCGGCGGCGGACCGCCTTTCCATCCCAACTGTTCGAAGTCGATTCGACCGTTCATCGAAGAACTTGCGACGGATGCTCAAAAGCAGGCGGCCGAACCGGCTCGCGACGTAAGCAAATTATTGAACGTGGATGCCACGCAGGCGCAGCGCCTCTATCAAGACCTGCAGCTGCGAACACAAACAAAGCAGCGCATATCCCCGGTGGTTCCATTTAACACGCGGAGTGCCCAATGAAGCCTCACGCCGTCAACCAACTCCCAGAAGACTACGGACCGCTTTTCCGCAAGTTCGAGCCCCCGGCAAAGCCGTCGACCAGTCAAACCGCTCGCGATGCATCGCGGAAAGTTGTCGGGAAACGGGTCGCGCAAATTTTGGGCGTGCTGCGCGATCGCGGGCCTTCGACGCTCGCCGAAATCGCGCAGGCGATCGGTGTCCACGATCACCAGATCAGCGGCCGTTTCAAAACGATGCGACTCGATGGCCTGATTGAATTCACGGGCACGCGGCGGCCGAACCGGAACACCCGCATACCGGGTGAAGTTTATCGGGCCACGCCCGCCGGACTCGCGTTTGCGGCCGATAATCTTTCCCAGAACTCCCCAGATTCGCGCGCACCTTAAGCCGCGCGCACACCTTGCGAACTTCGTTGTTGATAGCGCCAACGGCCTCAAAAGGTGTGCGCGAGTCCGGTTCTCCGTCGAAAACGATGCGCAGTCCGGAATCACGCCCGGACCGGCGAACGCTCGCAAAGCCTTGGTTTTTCCGGGGAATCGTCCAGCCTAGTCCGGGGTTGTCCAGTCCGTTCCTTGTGGCCCATCACACCGACCAACACTTAGCGATTGGTCGGGCCGTTATTTGTGGCCTCTGCCCTGAAATTGCCCCTGACGGTTTTCGCTGGCACGTGACGCGGCGGTGGACGTCCCTGCTCCTTTTGATCGCCTTCCGAGGTAAGGGGTGCCGACGCAGACTGCCGCGTCATCTATCCGCCGTAGGACGAGCGGGCCTGTCGTGGGTTAGGTTTCTCGGAGGAAATATTCCTGTTCCAGGTCCTTCAACTTGGCGGACAGCGTGTCGAGCGTTTTGGAGAGGGATTTGGATTTTCCCGCATCCTTGAACGCACCGGCGATGGCTTGCTGGGTGGCCATGATTTCGGATTCGGTTTCGGCGATTTGACGTTCCAGGTCCGGCAGTGACAGTCGGCCGAAGGGGCGGTTGTAGGGGTTGTCGGCGGCCTTGGACTTGGGGGCGTCTTGCGGCGCACGCTTGGCGGGCGCGGCCTTGGCGGGTTGCGGTTTGGCGGCTTTGGCGGATTCTGCGGGGGCGGCGTTGTGTTGCTTCGCATGCCAGGCGTCGAAGGTGCCTTCAAAATCGATCATGCCGGCCGGATCCAGGACGATCAGGCGGGTGACGATCTTGGAAAGGAAGTATCGATCGTGGCTGACCATCAGCAACGTGCCATCGAAGGCCGACAGCGTCTGTTCGAGCGCGGCGGCGGATTGGATATCCAGATGGTTGGTCGGCTCGTCCAGCAGGATGACATTCGGCTTTTCGAGCATGAGCTGCGCCAGCGCGACGCGGGCCCGCTCGCCGCCGGACAGATCGCCCATGTGTTTGTCGACGGTGTCGCCGGTGAACAGCAGTTGGCCGAGCACGTCGCGGACTTTGCGTTCGGGCATGACGCCGTCGTGCACTTCTTCCAGGATGGTGTTGTCCGGATCGAAGTCGTCGAGGCGTTGGTCGTAGTAGCCGATGTTCAGGTTGGTGCCCCACCGCACTTCGCCGGTGTCGGGCTCCAGTTCGCCGAGCAGGGCCTTAAGCAGCGTGGTTTTGCCTGATCCATTCGGGCCGATGATGCCGATGCGTTCGCCCGGTTTGACGTTGAAGGCAACGTCTTTCCAGATCATTCGCCCCTCGAAGGATTTGGAAAGCTCATCCACGCGCAGCAGTTGATCGCCGGCCCGCGCGTCGTTGCCGAACTTCACGTGCATGGAGCGCTTGGATTGAACGGCGCTGACGATGGCATCGCTCTTTTTGAATCGCTCGAGGATTTTTTTGCGGCCCTGGGCTTCGCGTGCGCGCTGGCCGGCGCTGAAGCGGCGGATGAATTCTTCCTGTTTGGCGATGTCCTTCTGCTGCAGTTCGTGCGCCCGGGCCTGGGCGGTTTCTTCCATTTCCTTCTGGGCCAGGTAAGCGGTGAAATTGCCCGGGTAGCTCTTGATGCGGCGATTGGTCAGCCAGGCGATGCGTGTGCAGATGCGATCGAGCAGGTAGCGATCGTGCGAGATGATCAGCACGGCGCCGTTGAACGAAAGAAGGTATTCCTCAAGCCACTCGATGGCGGCCAGATCGAGGTGGTTGGTGGGCTCGTCCAGCAGCAGCAGGTCGGGCTCGGAGATCAGGATTTTCGCCAGGGCGACGCGCGAGCGTTGTCCGCCGGAGAGTTTTTCGACGCTGGTTTCCCAGATTTCCGGCGGCAGGCCGACGCCGAGCAGCGTGGCTTCGAGCTTATGTCGAAACGCGTAGCCGCCCTTTTCGTCGAAATCGTGCTGGATGGTTTCGTAGCGCTTGAGCACGCGGTCGAGGGCGTCGCCTTCGACTTCGGCCATTTTGTGTTCGAGCTCGCGCATCTCGTGAGCGATGGCGTGAAGCTCGGCAAACCCGAGTTCCGCTTCATCGATGACCGTATT
>JBQCCH010000501.1:0-2166 GCA_051962375.1 Tepidisphaeraceae bacterium | reverse complement strand
CTTCATGCGAGCGCGATCGGCGCGTCGTCGCTGGCGACATTTTTTCAAGGCGTCTGGCATATCGTTGGCCTCGTCGGAGTACACCGTCCGAGATTCGTCATTGTAGGGCGGGATGAAATCCCGCCGTCGCCGCGCCCGGGTACATCCGGCGGGATTGCATCCCGCCCTACGGCGTCATGCGAGGGGGCGATGCGGAAGCCGGCGATGCGTCCTCCCGCGGATGCGATCCTCGCGACGGGCGAGCGGCGGGTCAATGTTCGTGCGGGCCGTCACGTGGCGTTCATGGAAACCTGCGGGGGATCGCGCGGTTGACGGGGTTTGCCGGTGGGTTTCGGGGAATCGGCGGTGCAGATGGGGGCGAATCCGGTCGGCCGGCCTTTCGGGACGTGCGCGGCTCGGGTAGGCTCGGCGGTGGAGTAAATGGACGTGACTTACAAAGCTGTTGTCGGGGCCGCTTGCGTGGCCGGTTGGGTGGGAACGGTCGGGGCGGCTGGGGCCTGGGGGGCGACGATCCGGCAGACGCATTCGTTCGATGGAACAAGCGCGCTGGGGACGGATTTATCGCAGCCCAACACGTCGCAGGATTTCACCACCGTGCCGGCGGGCGGATTTTCCGCGACGATCCAACCTTTCAACACCGCGCTGGGCACGCTGCAATCGGTGACGATCAGCTGGTCGTACGTGATGAGCGTCGACGCCTACACGGCCAGCGGCACCAACGGCTACGGCGGATATGCCGTGCTGCAGGGCGCCGGCGGCGGCGATGGGTACGGCGAATTCACCGCCAACGGCATCGCGTACGGCGGCACGAGCCTGAACGGCGCCGCCAACGGCATGGGCCCGCCGCAGGCGGATGGGTCGACCGAAGACATCCGCACCGGGCACTTCACGTTCACCAACACGCCATCGGCATCGAGCAACACGATCGACGTCATCAACCCGGGCAACGATCCGCGCGTGATCGCGACGGTGTCGGGCGCGTCGCCGTACACGCTGACGTGGAATGTGCCGGAGCGCTTCACGCTGCAGAACATCGACCACGGCACCGTCACCCGCACGGCCGCCGTCACGGTCGACTACACCTACGTCCCCGAACCCGCCGGCCTCACCGCCAGCGCCGCAGCGCTCGCCCTGCTGATCCGCCGCCGCCGAAAATGAATCAGAGAAAGACGGCGGGATTGCATCCCGCCCTACGGGGGGGATGATCCGATGCGTAGGGCGGGATGGAATCCCGCCGTCTTCATGATCGCGACGATCGCGGCGGGATTTGATTCCGCCCAAAGGGGAGGATGTCGTGCCGAATTACCGGCGGGCGACCGTGGCGGGTGGGACCTACTTCTTCACCGTCGTCACCGGCCACAGGCGGCCGATCCTGACCGGCGATGCGCTGCGGCTGTTGCGCGAAGCGATCGAGGGCGTGCGCGTGGATCATCCGTTCACGCTCGATGCGATCGTCGTGCTGCCGGATCACCTGCACGCCATCTGGACGATGCCCCCCGACGATGCGAATTTTTCCACGCGCTGGCGATTGATCAAGGCGAATTTCACGTCGGCGTATCGGGCGCTCGTCGGGCGGCACGGGCCCCCGCCGGCTCTCGAATCGGGGGAGGAGAATGGGTTTTCGCGTGCCCCCCGGGGAGAGCGGGACGTGTGGCAGCAGCGGTTCATGGAGCATTGGATTCGGGACGAGCAGGATCTGCATCGGCATCTCGATTACCTGCATTACAACCCGGTGAAGCACGGCCACGCGACGTGCCCGCATGCGTGGAAGGCGTCGAGCTTCCATCGGTTCGTTCGGGAGCAGGTGTACTCGGCCGATTGGTGTTGCCAATGCGTCGGCCCCGCGGCCGCGACGCGTGGTGATGACGCGCCGCCGCGTGCGTAGCCGGGCAGGTCCCCCGCGACCGCCTCGTCGGGCGGGATGAAATCCCGCCGCCCCCGTGGCGGGTTCAGAAGACGGCGGGATTGCATCCCGCCCTACCGAGGGGAGATGGGTGTCCAATGACCTGCAGCGCGTGGTGCGGAACCGCCTTCGTAGGGCGGGATGGAATCCCGCCGCCCCCGTGGCGCGTTCAGAAGCCGGCGGGATTGCATCCCGCCCTACGGGGGAGCGGTGTCCGCTGGCCGGCGGCGCGGGGCGCGTGCGAGGGGTCGGTGACGCTGGTG
>JBQCCH010000500.1:0-4212 GCA_051962375.1 Tepidisphaeraceae bacterium | reverse complement strand
CGGGCGGATGCGCGTCGACACGGTGGGCATCAGCCTGGTGGCGATCGGGTTCGGGTGCCTGGAATACGTGCTGGACAAGGGGCAGGAAGATGACTGGTTCGGCTCGAACCTGATCATCATCTTCACCACGGTGGCGACGCTGGCGCTGGTGGCGGGGGTGCTGTGGGAGATTTACGGGACGGATGATCCGGTCGTCGATATTTCGCTGCTGAAGGAGCGGAATTTCGCGATCTCGTGCGTGCTGTATTTTCTATTCGGCTTCACGCTGTTCGGCACCACGGTGATGCTGCCGCAGATGGTGCAGCAATTGTTTGGCTATACGGCGGAAGATGCGGGGATGGTGATTACGCCGGGGGCGATGGTCGTGATGGCGATGGTGCCGATCGTCGTACGGCTGATGAAATACGTGGGGCCGCGCGTGTTGATTGCGGCGGGGTTTCTGGTGATCGGCGGAAGCCTGGTCTATTTCCAGACCCTCGACCTGACGGCCGACTATCGGTCGATCGTGATCGGGCGGATTATTCAAGGGGCGGGCATCAGCATGTTGTTCGTGCCGACGAGCACGCTCGCGTATTCCCGCTTGCCGAAGAACAAGAACAACAAGGCATCGAGCCTGACCAACCTGTTCCGCAACGTGGGGGGCAGCGCGGGCATTGCGTTTGTGACGACGATGCTGCAGCGCCGATCGCAGGCGCACCAGACCTTTTTGGCCGGCCACGTGACGGCGTACGACCACGCCACGCAAAACACGCT
Source organism: Tepidisphaeraceae bacterium (assembly GCA_051962375.1). Lineage (GTDB taxonomy): Bacteria > Planctomycetota > Phycisphaerae > Tepidisphaerales > Tepidisphaeraceae > RYN-431. The sequence continues at coordinate 3,459 of JBQCCH010000500.1, read as the reverse complement.
GGCCGGCATGGTGCACACGCTGGTGCAGGCGGGCGTGAACCAGGTGGAAGCCTCCGCCCGGGCGCTGGCGATGCTGTATCGCACGGTGCAGCGCCAGGCACAGATGCTGTCTTACATCGATGTGTTCGCGATGCTGATGCTGGTGTCGTTTCTCGTGCCGCTGGTGCTGTTTTTCGTGAAGCCGTTTAAGGTGGGGGCTGCTCCGCCTGAGGCGCATTGACCGGCGCGGCAACAAGCAAGCGGCATTCATCAATCGAAAATCGATTAATCAGCGATGCGAAGCGGATCGGGCGCGTGATCGATGGCCCCGACGTCCGCGGCCAGGGCGTGGAACCGGTGGATAGCATCTAATTGCCGGGGGCCGATGGAGAATTTGAGGTAATCGGTGAGATAGCGCCGGGCGGTGTCGGGCGGCCAACCGCGGGCGACGGCGTCGTTGGCGACGAGTTCATCGACGCGCATCAGGCCGCGCTCGCGGGCGATCGCGAGGCGCTGCGGCAGATCCCCCAACGCCACGTCGGGCCGGGCCGTCCAGATTGCGAAGACAAATGGCAGGCCGGTGAGCTTTTTCCAGGCTTCGCCGAGATCGAGTTGATGATCGAACCCGGCGGGGGCGTGGGTGATGACTTTATCGCCGATGAGCAGGCGGGTTTCGCCCGGTTCGTCGGTCGCCTGCGAGAGGGGAACGATCGTCGGCCGCAGATTGAAGAGCTTGTCGAAGATGACGCGCGCCAGGGCGACGGAGGTATGGCTGTCGGTGTCGGCCGCGAGACGGCGCGTGTGTTCCAGCGGCGTGCGCGCGAAGAGTCGCACCGTGAGCGTCGGCCCGTCGCAGCCGATGCCGGCCGACGGAATCACCCGCAACCCCGGCGTCTGCTGATAATCGATGACGGGGAGCAGCGCGACGTCGGCGGCATCATTGATGAGGTCGTCGATCAGGGACGAGGGCACGCCAAAGCGCAGGCGGATGCGCGGGTCGTCCTTTAGGCCGTACACGAGTGGGGCGGTGTTGAAAAAACTGACGGCACTGACGCGATACGGTTGCACGACGTTGACCTTATCAAACCCGTTCACGCCAGACGATAGCGCACCAATAGTCGCTTCGCGTGTTTTCACGCGATTTGTCGACATGGATTAAGCGGTGAATTTGCGTGCGTCTACGCGTCGTGGAACGTCACCACCTGCCGGCGCCACCGCGTGGGGGTGAGGCCGGTGCCTTGCTTGAAGCGGCTGGTGAAATGACTTTGATGCGCGAAGCCGCAATGCTTGGCGATGTCGACCAACTGTTGTTGCGGATCGGCGAGCATGCGCTGGGCTTCGTGCAGTTGCAGGTCGTACAGCAGGTGCTTGGGCGTCAGGCCGAAGATTTCGCTGAAGCGGCGGTGAAAGTGGAATTGGCTGAGATGCACGGCCTCGGCGACTTCTTCCAGCGTGGGGCCGCGGCGGAAGCTCTTGACCATGAAATTGACCGCGGCGGTGAGGCGGGCGAGCTCAGGGTCGGCGGAAAAATCTTCGGGCGTCACTTTTTGCCAATCCTGGACGCGCGGGTGGATGCTGACAAAAACCACCGGCTGCTGCGAAAGGGCGGGGTAGTGGGCGAAGCGGACGATTTCGACCGGCACATGCACGCCGCTGGAATCCGCCAGCCCGACGCGGCCGGAATTGGCTTCGCCCTGGAAGTCGGGGGCGAGGCGCGGCTGAACGGCGCTTTGGATGGATTCAACGAGCTTCGGATCGACCTGCGCGAGGCCGCCTTCCGGGAGGATGGCGCCGTCGGCGGTGAAGATGTATTGACGGGGGCTGGCGTCGATGATCTGGCGATCGCGTCGGACGAAGCGGTCGAAGGCCGATCGAATATCCGCGGCCGCCTTCGCCGGCTGCAGGGGGCGCGCCGGTTGGGTGACGCGCCGCAGCACAAGCAGGACGCCGGGGTACCCGTCGAACACCGGGCTTTCGATGCGCACGCCCAGCGACACGGTGAGGCCATGGGCGATGGGGCTGCCGGGCTGATCGGTGCCGACCGAGCCATCAACCCAGCCTTCACGGAGGACGCGCCAGGAGAAGGCGTCCTGCGGGTGGAGTTCGCTGTTGTAGCGTCGGACGAGGGCGTCATTCAGGTGCAATTTTTTGCAAATTTGCAGGCCGCCCCGGGGCATCGTGGTCAGGAGAACCACTTCGTCCGCCGTCGCGAGGCTGCGGATGAAGCTGGCGAGTTCGCCAAATCGATCCAGAGGGGGCATCACCGCCGTCATCGGCCGGTAGGGTAGCACGCTGGTTGACATAATTCCTTTTCCTGCAACAGCTTTTGCATTTCACAGCCCCCGCGGCCGGCTCGCGCTGCCGCGACAGACCGTGCGCCACGGCCTGTTGCCTAAAAGACGCAGACTCCTGTGGCAATCCAACAACATTCCTCACAAACGGACCTAGTCCTTGTCAGAAAATGACCTACGACTTTCCTTTTGGCCCCACCCGGGGCTATTGTTGAGTCTGGCACGCGTGTGGAACCGCGATTGCAGTACGTTGGGTGGAGACCGATCATGAAGTACTGGATGACCCCGATCCTCTGGGAACCGAAGCTCAAAATCGCCATCCTGACGTTGGCGACCTACCTGGCGATGTGCTGAGCCCGGCTCAAGCGGCGTCGCGGGGGCGGGGCGCTTGAAGGGGCTGGCGTTTAAGGCGTGGATTCGTCAGACTTTGCGCGATGCGGCCTTGGGGGACATCCCAAAGATATGGAACTGGTGCGACATGGGCTCGTAGCCGTGCTCGCGGCAGATTTCGTCGCGGAGCTGACGCAGTTTTTCCGACCGGAATTCGATCACTTCCCCGGTATCGACGCAGATGAGGTAATCGTTCGCTTCGCGGCCGGCGACGACTTCAAAGTAACTCTGCCGATTGTCGAAAAACACCTGCTTCAGGATGCCCGCATCCTGCAGGTGATTCAGCGTGCGATACACGGTCGCCCGGCTGACGCGGTGGCCCATCTGCTTTAAGTCGCCGACGAGCCCCTCGGCTTCAAAGAGGCCTTCCTTGCGCAAGGTGGCATCGAGGATCATCGCCCGCTCGGGCGTAAATTTCAGCTTCTGCCCGTGCAGATACCGTCGAAACACGGCACAGACCGGCTCATAAGCGCCCGCCTGCGGTCGAGCGCTCGTCCACACCATCGGCCGATTCGTCAAAATCTGGGGAACGCTGGACATATTCCCATCGTAGCGTGCCAACGGCAGCGGGCAACCAGGACCGGAGCGGCGGAGGGAGGGCAGGCCGTGCTGGGACGTGAACTGACTACCCATTCGAAGCCAAGGGGGATGGAAGGGATGCGCGGTGGACAGGGCGGATTTTTGGGCCGCTTTTTTGGGGGGCCGGCGGTAGAACGGGGAACGGGGGGTGGGGTTGGGCTTAGGCTCTTTGGCAAGTAGGATGGGGGTTTGCGCGCGGGATGAGTGAAACGTGAAGAAG
>JBQCCH010000499.1:0-2211 GCA_051962375.1 Tepidisphaeraceae bacterium | reverse complement strand
GCTGAGGCCGAAGAACAGCGTGGTTCGGGTTTGCGGGAGGCTCGATGCGCCTTGCGGAGCGTCGGAATTGGGCAGCGGCTCGTGAGGCGCGGCACAGCCCGTTAGCAGCAGGGCGACCGTAAGCAGCGTGGCGATTCGCATTCGAGCGCCTCCCGTTACTGCGGCATAAATCGTATGCACATCGACTTGTGCCATTCGAACGTGTCCGCGAAGGCGGGAATGCCCGTCAGGCCGTCGATCGTGTAAGAGACGACATTGCTGGCGTGCTGATTGGCGACGACGAGCGTCCGTCCCGTCGGATCGATCGCGAAATGGCGCGGCCCATGACCATGCGTCGATACATTGGTGATCAGCGTCAGCGTGCCGTCGGGGTTCTGGCTGAAAACGGCGATCGAATCGTGCCCGCGGTTGGCGCAGTAGACGTAGGGCAATTTCGGATGGACGGCAATTTCCGAAGCCGTGTTGTTTTCGATGGATGTGCCGGGCGGCAGGCTGAAAATTGTCTGGCGATGGCTCAGCGTGCCGCGGGTTGCGTCCCAATTGAGCACAAGGACGGTGGCGTCCAGTTCGTTGATCACGTAGAGGATTTTTCCGCTGTGGTCGAACGCCAGGTGCCGCGGCCCGCAACCGGGGGGGCATCGGTACGGCTGCGTGGGCGTGAGCGTGCCGGCTTCAAGGTTCATCGTGTAGACGTAAATCAGGTCTGCGCCAAGGTCGGCCGACAATGCGAAGCGGTTGGTCGGGTCGGCGATGATCGAATGCGCGTGGGGCTCGCTCTGGCGGCTCTTGTTCGGGCCGGTGCCGGTTTGGTGAAGGACGCTGGCGGGGGCGCGCAGGGAGCCGTCCGGCTCGACCGGGATCGAGGCAATGTCGGCGGAATTGTAATTCGCGACCAACACGAGCGTGCCGGTGCGGTCGGTGGCGACGAAGCAGACGCCGTTGCCGCCGGAGGGTTGTTGGTTGAGCGCTTTGAGCGCCATCGTCTTGGGATCGACCGCAAACGCGGCGACGCCGTTCTGATTCAGGTCGGCGTAGGCCTTGGTTTCGACCAGGGCGTACAAGTGCGTGGCGGCGGGATCCAGGGCGAGAAACGTGGGGTTGGTCGTCTCGGTCAACAGCCGGGGCTGGGACAGCTTGCCGGTGTCGCCGTCGACCTCGCACTGATAAATGCCACGGCTGGTCGGATTCGAATAACTGCCCAAGTAAAACCGCATGCGTCGCTCCTTCGTTGATCGTAAGCATAGCGGCGACAGTCGTTCGGCAAAAAGCCGGCCGAGCGCCGTTTTTTTTCCGGGGCCTGCGGAACTGGCGACCGGCTTTACGGCGCTCCCGCAAAGCCGTAATCTTGTCGTTCCAATAAAACGAAGGAGCCGCATGGGTTTGCTGGACGGAAAAAAAGGATTGATTCTGAACATCGCCAACGACCGCTCGATCGCCTGGGCGATCGCGGACAACTGCGTTCGCCAGGGCGCCGAATGCGGTTTCGGGTATCTGCCCCTTGAGAAGATGGAACGCCGGGTCCGCAAGAGCCTGGAAGAAATGAACGTCAAGGACCCGTGGCTCCAGCCGTGCGATGTGGGTTCGGATGAATCGATCGAAGCCTTTTTTAAGGCCGTCGCGGAGCAGTACGGGAAAATCGATTTTCTCGTCCACTCGCTGGCGTTTGCCAACAAGGATTACCTGGCGGTGGGCAAGTTCCTCAGCACGCCGCGCGACGTGTTCAAGCAGGCGTGCGACATCAGCGCCTATTCGCTGATCGCCCTGGCGCGGGCGGCTGAGCCGTTGATGAACGACGGCGGCAGCATCATCGCGATGACGTATCTGGGTTCGGATCGCGCCGTTCCGGGTTACAACGTCATGGGCGTCGCCAAGGCCGCGCTGGAATCGACGAGCCGTTATCTGGCGTTTGAGATGGGCCCGAAGAAAATTCGCGTCAACACCATCTCCGCCGGCCCGGTGCGTACGCTGAGCGCGATGGCGGTCGGGGGCATCGATGAGATGTTCACCCACACGGAAAAGAAAGCCCCGCTGAAGCGCAACATCGAAGCCGACGAAGTGGGCAAGACTGCGGTCTACCTGCTGAGCGATCTGTCGAGCGGCGTGACGGGCGAAAATATCTACGTCGACAGCGGCTTCAACATCGTCGGCCTGTAGGGTCGGCTGCCGCGTTCATTGCTAACCTCACAACCAACGCGTCCGGCAGTGATTTTC
>JBQCCH010000498.1:0-2086 GCA_051962375.1 Tepidisphaeraceae bacterium | reverse complement strand
CACCTGCTGCTCGAGCAACTGGATGAAACGGTAAATCACCTGCCGGGCGTCGGTGGGCCGCTGAGCGGTGCGAAGCGATTTCTCCGCCAGAAACACCGAGGCAGCGAGGATGTCGGAAATCGCCCGGCGATACCCGGCATCTAACCCCTCCCGGCGGTGCGAACTGAGGATCGCCCGAAACGCCTCCGGCGGCAGTGCTGCCAGCCACGCTTCCTCCTCCGTCAACCGATCTCCCACCACGTCCTGCATCGCAATCATGTGAGCCTCTGCGTTCACTCAAACCCAATCAAAAACAGAAGGAAGCCAACGGTGTCGGCACACGGGAGGCAGGACTCAACAGAAGCGGCATCGCATCGCCGAACCCTACCGGCGAGCGAGGCCCGAATCAACTATAAATTCTATAAGATTAGGAGATATTTGACCCGCTTTCCGTTTGAGGCTTCATAACTGATGAATTCAAATGATTTTACACCTTACTGAGTCGGCCGGCTCATGTGGAACAGGTCGCGGACTTCGGCGTAATCGGTCGCATAGCCGCAGCGCGCGATCGTGCCGGCGGCGGTCATGTCGAAGAGCCCGTCCTTGAGAAACGCCCGGTCGATGTAAACGCCCACCACCTGGCCGATGATCATGAAGTTCTCCAACGCATTGCCGGCGAGGTCGGCGAGTTGGATGATCTGCACGAGCTTGCATTCCAGGGCGGCCGGCGCGCCGGCGACGCGGGGCGGCTTGACGATCCGGCACGGCGCGGGCGCCAGCCCCGCAAAGGCCATCTCATCTTCCCCGTGGGGCAGCGGGATCGACGTCCGATTCATCGCCTCGGCGTGCCGGCGCGTGGCCAGGTTGGCGACGAATTCGCCGGTCTCCTGGATGTTGTGATAGCTGTCTTTGCGACCGGCGCTGCTGAACATCACCATCGGCGGGCGATCGGCGATGCCGTTGAAAAAGCTGTAAGGCGCGAGATTCACCCGGCCGGCGGCGTCGAGCGTGCTGATCCAGCCGATCGGGCGGGGGGCGAGGATCGCCTTGAACGGGTCGTGCGGCAGGCCGTGGCCGTGGGTGGGTTCGTAAAAGTGGATGTCGGCGGACTCTTGCATGCGGGCATTCTAGCCGACGCACGCAAGACCGATCGCCGACGTCACCCGGTTAGCGCGGCGGGAAATTCGACGGCGCCGCGGCGCGACGGGCGGCGGCCTCTCCCTCTTTGCGCAATTCCGAGAGCCGAACCGCGCCAAAATACCACGAATACGCCGCCAGCCCCGGGATGAAGATCAGGAAGATGAACGAGACGTAGTACGAGATCACGCCGAACACCGCCATGAACAGCAGCCACAGCCACCACGTCTGCCGGTAATAAGCGCCCATCGTCTCCATGCCCCTATGATAATTGGCGTCGCCCTTAGCGGGAAACTGCCGGGCGGCGATTGGTGAGCACGAAAGGTCGCACCCCATGCAGATTCCGGACATCCCCGTCGAACGGTCGGCCGATTTCGCGACGGCGGAGCGGGTTCGCGTGCTGCGCGGCCGTCAGGCGTGGGTGCTGATGGGCGTGGCGATCGCGTCGATCCTGGTGGGGCTGGGCGTGATGCAGCACCCGCCCACCGCGCCGGCCGCTCGGGCGTTTGGGCTGGCGGTGGCGATTCAGTTCGTCGTCTGGGGCGCCATCGATGCAGCCTTCGCCGGGGTGGGCGTGATCCAATCCGCCCGCACCGCCCGCCGCCCCCTCACGCAAACGCACGCCGCCGAAGAGGCCGCCGGCTTAGATCGATTGCTGCGCGCCTTGCGTCTCAATCAGAAGCTCAACACGCTCTACCTGCTGACCGCCGCGGTCCTGCTGGCCATCGCCGCGGCGCTGGCGAGCCCCGGGTGGTTCGGGCATGGCGTCGGCGTGTTGCTGCAGGGGGGATTTTTATTCGTCTTCGACAAGCACTACCTCGACGCGTTCGCCCGCGCCGGCGACTAAGCGCGAGAGATCATCGCCCGCTTAGCGCAGGCGCGACTGGATGTTGTCCAGCACGTTCATGAAATTGATGTAGCTGTCGTACGGGCTTTCGTACGGGTTCGGATACCGGGGCGACTTGCCTTC
>JBQCCH010000497.1:0-4085 GCA_051962375.1 Tepidisphaeraceae bacterium | reverse complement strand
CGAAAAACCATTTTGCGCGCGCAAAACAGTGTTGCTCTCAATAAAAAATCCGAACTAACGCTTGCGCCAAACCGCGTTGCTTTCGATCAAGCCCAGCGAGCCCCTGCGCAAAACATCAGCGACTCGATTGATTCATGAGATGCCGAAATCTCAGAACTACCGCCTCCATTCTCGACATATGAATGCATGCGCCAAAACGTCGCCAGCTCATGCGGTCCACAATACGCAGGAACGGAAATTCCATTCGGCTTAAATGGCTTGTGCATCGCTTCTCTCCGGGAGAATTGCGCCGCGCTTCACTCATCGCGATCGTCGCTGGCGTCCACCTGCGGTGTAGTCGCCGCCTCGCTCCCCGTCGGCGTGTCATCCACTTGCGACAGTTCCAGGCTCGCGCCGATGAAGGTTTTGCGGTGTTCTTCGCTGGCTTTTTCGATTTGCAGGTCGTCCGCGGCGTCGTCCTGGGTGACGACGATTCGTTTTTCGCGCACCAGTTCCAGGAGCGCGAGGAAAACGCCGATCATTTCGCTCTTGCTCTTTCGGCCGGTGAGGCGGGAGCGGAGCGTCAGGCGCTTGTCACGCTTCAGGCGGTCTTCGATGTCGGCGGCGTGCAGGTCGATCGGGGTTTCGTCGTACACCACCTCGTGCAGCTTGGGCAGGCGCCCGCCGATGTCGTTCATCAAGCGCGTGAACGCCTCGAGTAGATCCCACACCTGCACTTCGTCCATATCCAAAGGCGGCGGTTCGGCGTCGGCTTCGTCGAGCGTGGCCGGCACGCGGGGGAAACGATTGAAATGATCCGCCTGCTGCTGCTCCAGCAGGTTGGCGTTGTCTTTCAGCCGCTTGTATTCGAGCAATTGCTGCACCAACTCAAACCGCGGGTCGGCCAAATCCTGGGCGGCGGTGGTGGTTCCGTCTTTCGCCACGACGGCCGGCGGCTCCGGCAGGAGCATGGCCGACTTGATCTCCATCAATGTGGCGGCCATCACCAGAAAGTCGCCGGCGATGTTGATGTCAAACCCGCTCTCGCGGCTCGCCCGCCGGAGCGATTCCAGATAACTCAGGTATGACGCGGTGATTTCATGAATCGGGATGTCATAAATATCGAGCTCATCCCGCTTGATCAGGTACAGCAACAGGTCCAGGGGACCATGAAACACGGGGAGTTCGACGCGATAATCCATGCGGGCATCCTTCTGCGTGCCGGCCCGGAACCGTCGTCGATCGGACAAGGACGGCGCCTCGCGGCGAAGCAAATCGTCGCGAACGCGTGCCGGCCATTTGATTCTACCGCCCGATAAAAGATAATTCACCGACGTTTGAATCAGGAAATTTTTGACATCGCCCGTGAAGTGATCGCCGTCGAGGCGGCAGCGGTAGCGCGGATGGATCGGGCGATCGACAGCGCCTTCGCCGACGCCGTGCGCTTGCTATTAAATTGCCAGGCCTCCGTCCTCACGGCCGGCGTGGGCAAGGCGGGGCATATCGCCCGGAAGGTGGCGGCCACGCTGTCGTCCACCGGCACGCCCGCCCACTTCATCAGCGCCGCCGACGCCGTCCACGGCGATGCCGGCTCCGTCCGCCAAGGTGATGTCGTCATCATCTTCTCCGCCTCCGGCGAGAGCGATGAAATCGTTCGCCTGCTGAGCGTGGTGAAGAAGTTCGCCCACCCGGTGATCGCCGTCACCGCGACGGCCGGCAGCAGTCTGGGGAAACATGCCGATGTCGCGATCCTCACCGGCAAGATCGAAGAAGCCTGCCCCCTGCGCTTGGCGCCCAGCGCCTCCACCACGGCCATGCTCGCGCTGGGCGATGCGTTGGCATTGACGGTGATGAAGCTCCGCAATTTCACGGCCGAGGAATTCGCCACGTTTCACCCGGCCGGTCAACTGGGCCGCAAGCTCATCCGCGTGGGCGAAGCGATGACTTTCAAAAAAGGGGACAATCTCCCCCTGGCCAGCGACACGCACACCGTCGGCGAAGTGCTCCGCGAAGTCAGCCGGATCAAGCGCCGCAGCGGCGCGGTGATCCTGACCGACGACGCGACCGGGCGCATCAGCGGCATCTTCTCCGACGGCGACCTGCGCCGGCTGGTGACTTCGGATGATGCCGCCGCGCTGCAAAAGCCCGTCGCCCAGGTGATGACCCACAACCCCAAGCGCATCCGCGAAGACGCCTTGGCGAGCGAAGCAATGGCCCTGATGAAACGGCACCGCGTGGACGAGGTGCCCGTCGTCGATGCCGACGATCGGCCCGTGGGGTTGATCGACGTGCAGGACCTGGTCGTGCTGAAGATGTTTGACATGGAGGATGCCTAAGTGCGATCGGTCGTGATGCTCATCGTCGTTCTGGTCGTGCTGGTGGGCGGCTTCGCCCTGTTCATGCTCACGCAGGGAACCACGAAGGAATACAAGGTGCAGCAGATCGCCTCCCCCCCCACGCTGCCGCGCCCCGTGCCGGCGACACAGGGGGATGTGAAGCTTGGCGCGGGGAACGAAGTCTGGATCCAGGGCTTCAACAAGAAGACGGGGGAATTGACGAATGAATTCCGTGCCGATCGCTACGACCCGCCGGTGGGCAATCGCGTGCACGTGATTCATCCCGATTCGCGCTTTTATGAAAACAACGGCCAGGTGATGACCGTGACGGCCGAGTACGGCGACATGGTGATGGCCGAGGGCGCCCGCAAGCCCGGGCAGATCGAAGCGATCAGCAACCAGCCGCCGCAGAACGGCGTGCTGCACAACGTGACGCTCGGCCTGCTGGAAAACGCCGAGGCGACCGTCCCCATCCTCACCGCCAAACTGCCGATCCTGGCGTTCGACAATGACACGCTGCGGATGAACACCATCGATTGGAAAAACGGCGACGTGCTCGTGCCCGCCGACCAGGTGCCGGTCGTCGTGCGCGGCCGCGATTATGATTTTGACGGCCAGGGCCTGGTCCTGCGCTACAACCAGCGCGACCAGCGGCTGGAATTTTTGCAGGTGGCGCACGGGAAGCGGCTGCTGATCAAGAACACGCAGGCATTCGCGCCCGGCAGCACCACCCAGCCCGACGAAACGAGCATGCTCCCCTTGCAGATGGGGGATCGGCCGATCGAACTAGTGGACGCCGACCCCGCGGCCGCGCCGAAGCTCAGCGCCGAAGAGCGCGAGCGCCACCGCCTGAAGCGCGAAGCCGCCGCCCGCGCCGCGACCCAGCCCGCCCCGCCGTCGCGCCGCAAAGGCCGGCGTCCGCCCACGACCACGACCAAGCCCGTTTCCACCAAGCCCGCGCGTGAGCCGGTCGCCTATCGGGCGCACTTCGAAGACAACGTGATCGTGAAAGAAGGCCCCACGCAGATCGGCCAGGCCGACGCGATGTTCACCACGTTCATGTCGGGCCAGGCAAAATCCGGCACGCAGTCGACCTCGGCGCCGGCGACGGAACCGGGCGCGGGATTGCCGATGACCTCGGGCGTGCAATCGCCGGGGATGATCCCGGTTCCAACGCTCCCGGCGGCCGCTCCCGCAGCACTGAGTGCCAAGCCGGTGAGCGCCACGCCGGTGCGCGCCGGCGCATCGCCCGCCGCCCCGCGTGCGCATCGCAATGCGACGCATTCCCCGACCACCGCCCCGACGCGAGCCGCCCTCACCCCCGCCGGCGCGGCATCGCAACCGAACCAGCCGATTGAAATCACCTGGACGGGCAAACTCACCGTGCAGCCTGAGCCGTTGGCAAAATCGGGCCTGATTTCATCGACCGACCGGATCATCGAATTCGTCGGCCGCCCGGCGCACCTGGATCGCCAGGGCGCTTCGGTCGACGCCCCCTACGTCTGGGCCGGCGTGGAAGGCGATCGCTTTAAGGCCATCGGCAACGATCAATTCCCCCAGATCACGCTGAAGAACGCCGACGGCTCAAGCCTGATGACGCACGCGGTCGATTCCGACGGCGAGAATGTCGTCATCACCGGCAAGAGCGTGGCCGAGAGCATGATCGCGCAGGCGGATGGGACTTCGCAAAAGGTGATCACGCATTGGACCGACGTCGCGAACCTGCACCTGATCAACGCCGACAACGGCGGCAAAGCGATCGACCAGGCG
>JBQCCH010000496.1:0-3837 GCA_051962375.1 Tepidisphaeraceae bacterium | reverse complement strand
TTTTTGTTCCGCCTGGATACCGAACATAATCCAAACCTCAGCGGACAGTCAAGCGCTTTAGACGCAGCGGATCCCCTGCCGCGGCTGAGATGCTGCCATCGACGCCCAGCCGTCAGGGATGCACGCCGTCAATTCGCCTGCGTGGTCGGCTGTTTGACGCCGAGGCTTTGCTTCCATTGGGCGTTGAGCTCGTCCAGCGTGTGGCCGCCGGTCAGCGTTTTCCAGAGGTCATCGCTGTATTTGCCCTGCCGGACGGCGGCGTTGACGATTTTCACCAGGTTCGGGTTGTAGGTTTGCGTCGCCCAGTTCAGGAAGTTCGCGCTAACGCGGTAGGCGTCGCTGTATTTGACCTTTTCCGGATTGCGGATGCGGGCCCCGTTCTTTTGCGGCTCGAAGACGTACCACCGGATGTAATCCGGGATGCCTTCCTGCAGCCAGAAGGGGACGGACTTGCGACCGAAGTGGTACTGCTGCACGACGTGCACCATTTCATGGATCACGGCGCCGACGGCTTCGCCGTCCCGGTTTTTCTTAATCCAGGAGAGGTTGCAGGTGATGTGATTGGCGAGCGTGTAGGCAGGCACGCCGTTGGGGTTTTCGCGGAAGACCAGGGTGAACGTCTTGGGGTTGTTGAATCCATCGCTCGGCAGCATCGCCAGGAGCTTGGGGTACCATGCATCGCAGGTCGGCTGCAGCGTGTTGCGCACCCAGGCTTGCATGCTGTCGTCCAGGCCGGTGGTGTCGATGCGGGCGTAGTGTCCGTCGAACGGGGCGGTCGCCGGCGCCCGGGCGGTGTGGGGCAGCGGCTGCACCTGATCGCGGGAGAGGATCTCCACTTCGTCGTAGAACGTATTGCTCTGCGGGTCATCGGCTTCCGTCCGCGATAGATCGAGCAGGACGTATCGGTATTTGCCGAGCGAGCCGGAATCGCCGTCACGGATGCTGACGCCATACTGCCCGCCGACCTGGCCATGGCTGGCGGAGCGGGTGTCCACGCTCGCCAGAAGGGTCCAGCCGGCCTCGGCGGGGTCGACATACATCCTGGGGTTGGCCTGGAAATCTTCATCCGCGCCATCGGACACGAAGACGCGATAGACCTGTGGGGCACGGTTTTCGGTGTGCCAGGAATACGTGGTGATCGCACCGATATCGGTGGGCTTGCCCAGGTCGATTTTCACGCGTCCGCCGAGGGTGCCGTCGGCGAGGAAAAAGGCGGATGCCGGGTCGTCGGTCGTGCGGGCGAGCTTGCCGTCGTGCAACGCGGCGAGGGTCGCGCCATGGCCATCACGGGCGCCGTCCACGAGGGTGAATTGTGCGGCCGTCGCCAGATTCTGCGGCGAAGGCGGGGGCAGATTCTTGAACGTAAACGCTGGCGACGCCTGGGCAGCCGGAACATGCTCGACGGTCACCGAAACATTCGCCCACGACGAAGCCGTGCACAATCCCAGAACGCCCACCAGAAACGATTTGATCCACATGGAATGCTCCTCCTGGCCGACCGTTATATCCGGATGAAAGCTAAAGGCCGAATTGTGGTGGGCAAAAATGCCGAATGAAGGTGGGTTCGGGGCGGCCGTAAAACGCAATTCGCAAGGCGAGTGCACGAGCACCCGCGGTCGGCATTCAACGAGCGGCCGTTAGGCGAGCGGCCGCTAGGCGTGGCGTCGGTGTTTGGCTGACCGGGTGGGGCGGGGGGCGTCGCGGTGGTGCTGCAATCGCATGGGCTGAAATTTGCGGCGATAGCCTTGCGGCGTGATCGCCAGGATGCGCTGAAACACCTTGGCCATCCGATGGACGCTGGTGAATCCGGACAGTCGCGCCACGCTGGAGATCTTGTGGTTGGTCTGCGTGAGCAGGTGTTTGGCAAAATCGACGCGCTGGCGGGTCAGCGCCTCATTCATGCCGTGGCCGATGGCCGCTGCGAAGCGGTCCTGCAGGCGTCGGCGGGAGAGGAATGTGTGCGCTGCGACATCGCTCACCGTGATCCGCTCGCGGAAATGATCACGAATGAAGCGAGCGGCCCGGGCGATTTCCGGATCGCGGACGGCCAGGGTTTCGGTGGAGCGTCGCGGCACGACGCCGATCGGTTCGATCAGCACCGGCTGCGTTGGCGGGGGCTCGCCGCGCATCAGCCGATCGAGCAGGGCGGCCGCTTCGTATCCCAGTCGCTCGCGCGCGGTGTCGATGCTGGAAAGCGGCATGGGCCCGAGTTCGGTCAGGATCGGGTCATTATCGACGCCGAGCACCACCACATCCCCTGGCACGCAGAGGCCGGCCCATTCGACGGCGTCCACCACCTCGGCCGCAACCACGTCATTCACCGCAAGGACCCCTAACGGCCGGGGCAGCGCGCGGAGCTGTTCCCCAAGCCAGCCCACCCGACTCATCTTCGAACGGGCCGACAGCTTCGGGTCCCACCAGAGCTGTCGGGGCCCGATGTTGGAGCGATTGCAGCGGTCTTGGAAGCCCTCATATCGAACGGCGGCGACGCGGCGGTCGACGGTGTGGGCGTAAAACAGCAGCGAGCGAAGTCCCAAATTCAGCAGATGTTCCGCCCCGACCCGGCCGGCGGCGCGGTGGTCGAGCAGCACGCGGGGGACCTTCAGCTCCGGAAAATCGTGCCAAAGGTCCACCGTCGGCACCTTCAACGACTTCACCAACGGCGCCAGTTCCGGCGTCCGAAGGGTGATCATCGAAAGCACTCCATCAAACGGGGGCGACGAGCGGAGATATTCCCGCTGCAACCCCGGCGCGACGAAGGCCATCAGTCGGCTGTCGAGAATCCAGTTGGCTTCGCGCGCAAATGTGGTGACGCCGGTGCGTCGTTCGGGACTGACCGTCAAATCCATCGCCAAAAGGACGCGCGGTCGTCGGCCGGCAGAGAGGTTGCGAACCGGGGTGGACGGGGACATCAGAAATTGCCCGACAAACACGCGGCGAACGCCGGGCCCTTGAAGGAACAGGGTAAAGTCCGCTGAGTAAAAACGCGACACCGATTGCTAAAATCGGCAACAGAATTGCCGAATGAGGCAACCTGCCCGCGGCGCCGAGCGTTAGAGTGTGAGGCCATGCGTTTTGCGGAGGTCGCTTGGCGAGATTTCGGTCGACGCAGCGTTCGTGCTGAAGTTTCGCGACGTTCGGCTTTGCTCGGGCCGCTTTCAACCCTCACGTTTGCCACCCATCTTCATGAAGATTCAACATCCTATCGTGATTGCCGCGACGTTCGGTCTGCTGCTGGCCGCTTCGGCGCGCGGGCAAGGGGCGGCGGACTTCAATTTCAATTCCGATTGGCGGCTGCATGTCGGCGACGCCAAAGGCGCGGAGGCTGCGTCGTTCGACGATCATGCCTGGACGCGGGTGACGCTGCCGCACGCCTGGAACGAGGATGAGGCATTTCATGTCAGCATCGAGAAGCTGCCGACGGGCATCGCCTGGTATCGCAAGACATTTCAATTGCCGGCCGATGCGGTGGGGAAGAAGGTGTTTCTGGAGTTTCAGGGTGTGCGTCAGGCGGGTGAAGTGTGGGTCAACGGCAAGCGACTGCTCCTGAGTGAGAACGGCGTGATGGCGTTCGGCGTCGATGCCAGCAGCGCCGTCACCACCGGGGCGAATGTCGTGGCCGTCCGCACGGACAACAGCTACGCCTACAACGAACAGGCCACCCGCTCAGGCTTCCAGTGGAACGACAAGAATTTCTACGCCAACTACGGCGGCATCAACAAGAACGTCATCCTCCACGTCTCCGACAACCTCCACCAGACCCTCCCCCTCTTCTCAAACCTCGGCACCACCGGCGTTTACGTCTACGCCGCCGACATCGACATCCCCGCCGCCACC
>JBQCCH010000495.1:0-3229 GCA_051962375.1 Tepidisphaeraceae bacterium | reverse complement strand
TGCGCCCAGAGATCGCGCACCTGATGCATTCCGGACAGGCCGACGTCGCTGGCGGCCAGATCAACGTTGGCGGCCGCATTGCTCCGATTGAACAGCCCGACGGCCTGGTCGCCGTTTTCGAGCGGCTTCACCCAGACTTCGATTTGCTTGGATTGACGCACGCGCTTGGCCTTGGCGCAGCGCGCGTCCTGATTCACCTTGAGCACGTCATCGTTGGTGAGCAGGGCCAGGGTCGGCTCGTCGAGGTCGATCAGGTCGGCGCCGAGCATCAGCGGCGAGGGGGCGAGCGCCCAAAGCGACATCAGCGTGCGCTGTTCGTCGGGCGTGAAACGCGACTTCCGATCGGGGCCGGCAATCGTGCACTTGATGCCGATATGCCCCAGCGGAATCATGTCAGCATCCGGCCAATGCCCCGTGCCGCCGATGTCCTGCCAGTCGGCCAGCAGATCAAATTGATGATCCAGGTCTTTCCAGCGATCCCAAAAATCGCCGGAAACGCGCCACATGTTGGCGTACTTCGAAATGTGAGCCGCCTCTTTCACATCCGTCGGGCCCGGCGAAGAACTGAAAACGATGGGGCGGCCGCACTTGTCGATGGCCCGGCGGATCATCTCAATCTCGTGGGCGTGATATGGACTGGAAAGATCGTCCACCTTCACAAAATCCAGCCCCCACGACGCCCATAGCCGGGCGCACGAGTCGTACCACGCCTGGCCCGCTTCATTGTTGCGCACGCCAAACATGTCGGGACACCAGCCGCATTTGTTCCGCGGATCGCCCGCGTCGGCGGCCGTGAAATGGCTCCCCTCAATGGGCGTGGCCGCATTCACTGCCTGGCGCGGAATGCCCCGCATCATGTGAAAGCCGAACTTCAGGCCCATCGCGTGAATCCGATCCGCCAGCGGCTTGAACCCACGTCCATCCGCCGACGACGGGAACCGATTCGTCGCCGGCACCATTCGGCCGAACTTGTCGGCAAAGAGCTTCGCGCCGGCGCGCTCCTTATTGAAGTTGCGATCGTCGAACGAAGAAACCGAGTCATACCACCGCGCATCGATCACGACGTATTTCCAGCCGTGCGACAGCAGCTTTTGCTGCATCGCCCGGGCGTTCGCAAGGGTCTCTTCTTCGTTGATGCTGGTGCCAAACGCGTCGTAGCTGTTCCAGCCCATCGGCGGGGTGGCGGCGGCGGGGGAGTCTGCCGTCACCGGCGTCACCAGAGCACCCGCGAACAAGAGGCCGGACGAAACAAGGGTGAGAAATTTAGTCATATGTTAATCGCTGTAGAATCGCCAGGTGGGAGCGTAATCGAACGGCGTCGACCTGCCTATGACGGCAGGTCGACGTTTTACCGCTCGATCCCGAAAATGGAATGATGTAAGCGGCTCCGCTAGACCGATTCAGCCAAGCGACGGCGACGACGCATCAGCCCGGCCATGCCCAGCCCGCACATCGCGGCCAACGCGCCCGGCTCAGGGACGGCAACCGTCAAGGCGACATCATTGCCCGTGCCCGCGTCGTACCGAATCAGAAAGCTGTAGTTCGTCCCGCCCACGTCGGCCGAAAAAGTCCCGCCGTTGGCGAATGAACCGGTCGTAGCCATGCCATTGACGGTCGCACCCGAGAAGATGCCGTCGATGGCGCTGCTGCCCTGATTGTCGAGGATGGTGAACACATCGCCGTTGACGAGATTATTGCCAAGCGTCAGGGCAAGATTCCCGCCCGATACGCTGACGGTGCTGCCGCTGCCGGAAACGACCAATTGATCGAAATCCGTTCCCGCGACCTGCGCGCCGCCGGCTGCATCGGCGGCCGTCTTGTTGAGTTGCACGTCGAACGTTCCGGAACCAAGTGCGAAGTTGCCGGCGACATTCAAAACGCCATTCGCGGCCACATCACCCGGGGCAACCATGCTCGCCGAAACGCCCGCCACATTCCCAACCACCGTGCCATAGCCGGCCAACGTTTGGTTAGATGCCAGCGTAATCCCGCCCCCGCTCAGCCCGGTGACATCCAGATTCGCCGCGCTGTTCGCCTGGCTGTTGCCGACCAGGATCTTGGAGCTGCTGGCAATGTTGTTGGAACCGCCGCCCGCCAGGGCCAACGTGCCTGATTGAACGGTCGTCGTTCCCGAGTAATTGTTGGCGCCGGCGAGCGTCAACGTGCCGGAATTGATCTTCTTGAGAGCGATCGTTCCCGTGCCGCCGCCGAGCGTTCCGACCGACTGCGACACCGCACCGGCGTTGTCGAAGGTGATCGTCTGCGTGCCGCTGGCGCCCGAGGTGATATTGCTCGTGAGGTTCAACGTGCCGCCGCTCACCTGCGTGACGGAAAGATCTTGGTTCAGCGTGATGGGCCCGCTGATGGTGGAGGTGTTGGCGGTGCTGCCGCCGATGGTGAATTTGGTGGCACTGTTTCCCAACGCGCTGTTGTCAGCGCCTACCGTGATCGCCCGTGCCAGGGTGAACGCACCGCCAACCAGCAGTTGCGGATGCATGGCGGTGCTGCTGCTGGTCGTGGCGGCGTCGCCGAGTGCGACGGCGGAGGATGCATTGCCCAGCGGGCTCGCCGCGCCGCTTGCGACGTTGCCGCCGGCGATCAACGCGCCGTTTTCGATCGTCGTGGTGCTGGTGTACGGGTTGGCCGCCGTCAGCGTGAGCGAGCCCGTTCCCACCTTCAGCAGCGCGATGTTCTGTCCCTGCGGCTGATTGTTGATGGGGGTGCCGCCGATCAGACCGGTGAATGTCGTGTTGGTGTTCA
This sequence comes from Tepidisphaeraceae bacterium, assembly GCA_051962375.1. Taxonomy (GTDB): domain Bacteria; phylum Planctomycetota; class Phycisphaerae; order Tepidisphaerales; family Tepidisphaeraceae; genus RYN-431. The sequence continues at coordinate 469 of JBQCCH010000495.1, read as the reverse complement.
GCGCCCCGACGCTCATCGTCGACAGCCCAGAGCCGGCGATGTTGGCGATCGATCCGTTGCCCGACAGCGATCCAAAATTGATCGTGCCGTTGCCGAAATTCAATCGCGTGCGCTGGTTGGTGCCGTTGTTGAAGATCCACGCCGCGCCCGCGCTGCCGGCCGCCGCGTTGTTGAAGGTGAGTGATGTGTTCCCGCTGTTTTGCGTGAACGTGCCCGTATAGCCGCTGTTGTCGCCGGCAAATTGCCATTGACCGGTGCTGCCGTTGGCGACCAATGTCAGATTTGCGCTTCCGCTCCAATTGCCGCTCAACACTTCATTCGTGCCGCCGGCGACTTGAATCTTCGCCGCGCCGCCAACGGTCACATTGTTGGCGACGTTGTAAGACGCACCGCTGGCAAAGCCGAATGTGCCGCCGTTCAGCGTCAGGGCGCCGGTGCCCAGCGGACCGGCCGTGATCGATCCGGAGCT
>JBQCCH010000494.1:0-2135 GCA_051962375.1 Tepidisphaeraceae bacterium | reverse complement strand
GACGCTTGCCGCTCACGCCGCCATTGCCGATGAACTGCCGCGCGAGCGGGTGTCATTGGATGATGGCTGGCACTTTCAGAAGGGGGAGCCGCAGGGGCTGGAGGATCAACTGGGTTACGGCGTGCTGAAGCCGTGGCTTCTTCCGACCACCAACGCCATGATCGACGGCCCCGCGCACGCTCGGCCCAGCGGTGCGGCGCCGGGCGAAGCCATCGATTTGGCGCAACCCGGCTTCGACGACAGCCAATGGCGCACGCTCAATCTGCCGCACGATTGGGGCATTGAAGGCCCGTTCGATCAGAACCTGCCCGGCGAAACCGGCAAGCTGCCGTGGCAGGGCGTTGCCTGGTATCGCAAGACGTTTGACCTGCCCGCCACCGACGCCGGCCGGCGCATTCGGCTGGATGTCGACGGCGCGATGTCGTACGCCTCCGTCTGGTGCAATGGCAAGTTCGTCGGCGGTTGGCCGTACGGATATGCGTCGTGGCAGGTGGATTTGACGCCCTTCGTAAAAGCGGGCGCCTCGAACACGCTGGCGATTCGCCTGGACAATCCGCGGGAATCGTCCCGCTGGTATCCGGGCGGCGGGCTGTATCGGAACGTGTGGCTCGAAAAGACGTCGCCCGTGCACGTGGGGCAGTGGGGCACGTTCATCACGACGCCGCAGGTGAGCGAGGCCTCGGCGGAAATTTCGATCAAGACCGAACTGGTCAATGACTCATCCACCGACGCCTCGGTCAATGTCCAGACCGTTCTCTACGCGCGAGACGCGGCAGGAAAGATCGTCGGCAACCCGGTCGCGACGCTGCCGGCAATGACCGTCGCGCTGCCGGCGAGCGGTCGGCAGACGATTCAGCAGACCCAATCGCTGGCGAACCCGCGCCTGTGGGACACGCAGAATCCGAATCTGTATGCGGCCGTCACTACCGTGCAACAGGATGGCAAGGCCGTCGACCGCTACGAAAGCAGCTTCGGCGTCCGCCAGATTCAATTCACCGCCGATGACGGTCTGCACGTGAACGGCAAGCGCGTCCGCATCCAGGGCGTTTGCCTGCATCATGATTTGGGCGCGCTCGGCGCAGCATTCAACGTTCGGGCGGCGGAGCGGCAGTTGCAGATCATGAAGGAGATGGGGGTCAACGCCATCCGCTGCTCCCATAATCCGCCGGCCCCGGAGATGCTCGACCTGTGCGATCGCATGGGATTGCTCGTCATGGACGAGCTTACCGACACCTGGACCGTGCCGAAAAAACCGAACGGCTACGCGAAGCTTTTTGCCGACTGGTCTGAGCCCGATCTGCGGGCGATGATCCGGCGCGACCGCAACCACCCGAGCGTCATCATCTGGAGCATCGGCAATGAGATCGGCGAGCAGCGTCGGCCGGAAATGCACCCGGTGGCGGCGCGGCTGAGCGGGATCGTGCACGAAGAAGACACGTCGCGCCCGACAGCCGCCGCCTGCGATCAGCCGGCCTCTGGCTTCAACGGCTTCAACAAGACGATTGACCTGTTCGGCTACAACTACAAGCCGATGCTCTACGGCAAATTCCGCGAGCAAAACCCGGATCAACCCCTCTTCGGCAGCGAGACAGCCTCCACCATCAGCACGCGCGGGGAATATCTTTTTCCGGTCAGCAACAACAAAGGGGACGGCAAGATCGGCTTTCAGATGAGTTCCTATGACCTCTACGCCCCCGGCTGGGCGAGCTCGCCGGATGCGGAATTCAAGGGCCAAGACCAATTCCCGTTCGTTGCCGGCGAATTCGTGTGGACGGGGTTCGATTACATCGGCGAGCCGACGCCCTTCAATCGCGATACGACCGTTCTGACCAATTTCCACACCCCCGAAGCCAAGGCCAAGGCCGAGCAGGAGCTGAAGGAGCTGGGCAAGATCCAAGTGCCGTCGCGCAGCTCGTATTTTGGCATCGTCGACTTGGCGGGCTTCAAGAAAGATCGGTTTTACCTTTACCAGGCCCGCTGGCGTCCGGATTATCCGATGGCCCACCTGCTGCCGCACTGGAATTGGCCCGAGCGCGTCGGCGAAGTCACGCCCGTGCACGTTTACACCTCCGGCGACGAAGCCGAGCTTTTCCTCAACGGCAACTCACTCGGCCGCAAGAAGAAGGGGCCGCTGG